>JBFZCA010000448.1:0-4801 GCA_041308205.1 Planctomycetota bacterium
GCCGAGGCCTTCGGCATGGGCGCGGTGTCGGCGGCCCTCGCGCGGCCGAGCCTGCCGGGCGCGCCGTACCGGGGCGAGATCTTCGGCGAGGCGGTGCTGCTCGTGCCGGCGGACCAGAGCAATCTCGATGCGGTCATCGAGAAGCTCAGGCGCCGGCGCGACGCGGCGCGGCGCGATGCCGCCGAGAACAACGAGCTCATCAACGAGCTCAAGCGCGTGGGCGAGGGCGGGCGCATCGAGAATGGGACCTAGCACTTCGGTCCGGAAACACGGTGACGCACCGAGAGGCCGGCGGCCGGGCTCCTCCGCAAGGAGACGCATGCGACGAGGCCCGTTCGTTGCGTTCGTTGCGGTCGCGCTGGGCCTGCCGCTTCGGGGGCAGGACGCGGCGGGCACCGCGGCGCTCAAGGCGCTGCTGGACGCGCCGTCGGAGCGCATCGACCTCTACGCGGGCGTGCTGCTGCTGGGCGCGCAGGCCGGGCGCGCGGTGCCGCCGCATCTCGACTACCTCCTGCGGCTCACGAAAACCGCCGGCGATGCCATCGCCGCGGGCGACGGCTCGCACGCGGCCTGCCTCGCCGCCGCGGCCGATGTCGTTTTTCGCGATCAAGGCTTCCGCGTGGCCCGCGAGGATCTGCCCCTCGAGGCCCTGACGCTGCCGCAGGTGATCGAGCAGAAACGCGGGCCGCCGATCGCGATCGTCGTGCTGGCGCTGGCGGCGCTGCGCGATGCGCCGGCCGCCGCTCAGATCGCCTGCGCCGCCGACCGCTACTTCGTGCGCATGGGACCGGCGGGCCAGGAGCGCATCCTGGACGTGGCCGGCGGCCGCGTCGTCGCCCCCGGCGACCCGTTGCTGCGCGGCGCGCGCCTGGAGGGCGCGCCGGCGCTCAGCACGCGCCAGATCATCGGGCACTACGCGCTGTGTCTCGGGCGCGCGGCGCAGCGGGAGCGGCGCGATGCGCTGGCGGGCCGCTTTCTGAAGATTGCCTGGCACCTGGCGCCGCAGAGCCCGGAGCTGTACGTCATCGAGGGGCGCCGCGCGGTTGCGCGCTGGGAGCTCGCGAAGGCCGAGCGCTGCTTCATGCGCGCGCTCAGGCTCGACCCGGTCCTGCGCGACGGGCACGTGGGCATGGCGGAGATCTACGTGCGGCAGCGCCGCCTGAACGAGGCGGCCTCGGCGCTGGAAAAGGCGTCCGCCGCCGATCGGGATGATCCGGATGCCCTGCGCGTCCGCGGCGAGCTCTTCATTGCCAAGGGCGATTTCCGCGCCGCCCAGGACCTCTTCGAGCGCTTCACGCGATGGAAGCCGCAGGAATCGCGCGCCTGGAGCGGCCTGGCGCTCGCGCAGATAGGCAGGAACAACAGGGCCGGGGCGCGCGCGGCGCTGGCGCAGGCCGAGGCGCTCGCGCCCGACAGCGTCGAGACGCAGTTCGCCGCGGGCGAGATCCTCGCGCACGAGCAGGACCTCGACCGCGCCTTCACGGCGTTTCGCAAGGCCATCGAGGCCAACGCCCGCTTCGCGCCGGGGTTTCTGCGGCGCGGCGCCATCTACGAGGTGTGGAACGTGCCCGGCGCGGCGCTTCGCGACTACCGGACGTGCCTGGAGCTTCTGGAGCTGCCCCGCGAGCACCAGTTCGCGCGCGACATCGCCGCGCGCATCGACAAGTTGCGCGCGGATCTGGGGGCCGAGGGGCACGGCGGGATGCGGTGACGGGTTTGTCCGGGGACAGTCTGTCCCCGGATTCTAGTCCCCGGATTCTACGCCTCGACCCGCGTCTTCTCCGCGTAGGCGGCCAGGAACTGCGCGAAGTCCTCGGGCGAGAGCGCGGGGCTGTAGAGGAACCCCTGCGCCTCGTCGCAGCCCGCATCCTTGAGGAAGCGCTCCTGGGCGGGGGTCTCGACGCCCTCGGCGACCACCGTGAGCCCGAGATTGTGCGCCATCGCGATGATGGCCTTGACGATCGCGGCCGCATCGGGGTCGTCGTTCACGTTGCGCACGAAGGAGCGGTCGATCTTCAGGGTGTGGAAGGGAAGCCGCCTGAGCGCGCTGAGCGACGCGTAGCCCGTGCCGAAGTCGTCGATGGCGAGCTGGACGCCCAGGGTCTTGAGCGTGCCGAGCGCCGTCGCGATGTCCGACGCCTCCTCCATGAGGAAGTTCTCGGTGACCTCCAGGATGAGGCGGTTGGGCTCGATGGATGCCTTGGAAAGCGCCTTGCGCACCGTGCGCGCGATGGCGCCGCGCTGGAACTGATAGCCCGAGAGGTTGACGCCGATGTCCAGGGGCGGCACGCCCGCCGCATCCCATGCCTTGACCTGCGCGCAGGCCTGGCAGAGCACCCACTCCCCGAGCGGCACGATGAGCCCCGTCTCCTCCGCGAGCGGGATGAACCTCGCGGGCTCGATGAGACCGGCGCCGCCGTGGCGCCAGCGCAGCAGCGCCTCGGCGCCGACCAGCGCCCCGTTGGCGAGGGAGACCAGCGGCTGGTAGTGCACGAAGAGCTCGTCGTGCTTCATGGCGTGCCTGAGGTTGGTCTCGAGGAGCACCCGCTCGAGCGCGGACACGGTGAGCTCCGACGTGTAGGCGCGGTAGCTGTTCTTGCCCTCGCTCTTGGCGCGGTACATGGCCGCCTCGGTGTTCTTCACCATGGTATCCGCATCGCCGGCGTCGTCGGGGAACACGCAGATGCCGATGCTCGCCGACGTGTAGAACTCCTTGCCGTTCAGCACGAACGGCGCGGCGAGGGAATCCAGGATCCGCTGCGCCATGACCGTGGGTTCCCTGAGCGGCGACGCGTCCTCGATCAGCACCGCGAATTCATCGCCGCCGAGGCGGGCAAGCGTGTCGTCCGAGCCGATGTGGGCCTGGAGGCGCGGCACGAGCGACTGGAGCAGTTGATCGCCGACGGCGTGCCCCAGGCTCTCGTTGATGTGCTTGAATCGGTCCAGGTCCAGGAACAGCAGCGCGATCTTGCGCTGCGAGCGCCGCGCGTTCATGATCGAGAGCTGCAGGCGCGCGTTGAAGAGCAGCCGGTTCGGGAGCTTCGTGAGCGGGTCGAGATTGGCAAGGCGCGTGATCTCGGCCTCGGATTCCCGCGAGGCGCTGATGTCCTCGAAGGTGCCCACGTAGTTGATGCGCCGGCCATCGGCGTCCTTGACCTCGTTGATCGTGAGCCAGGCGGGGAAGAAGTCGCCGTTCTTGCGGCGGTTCCAGAGCTCGCCCTGCCACTTCCCGATCTCCCTGAGCGCGCTCCAGATCTGCTCGTAGAACGCCGCGCTGTGGCGGCCCGATTTGAGCAGGCTCGCGCGCTTTCCCGCGGCGTCTTCCTTGGAGTAGCCGGTGATCGCCGTGAAGGCGGGGTTGACATCGAGGATCGTCCCGGCGGCATCGGTGATGAGGATGGCCTCGGCCGCGCTCTCGAAGACCTTGGCCCACAGGCGGAGGCGTTCCTCGGAGGCGATGCGCTGCGTGACGTCGGTGAATGTCACCGCGAAGCATCCGAGCCGGGGCGAGAAGGCGCTGACCTCGAAGTGCTTGCCGAGCGACGGGGCGTGGTACTCGAAATGCGTGGGCGTGCCCGTCAAGGCGACGTTGAGATACACGTCGATCCCCTTGGGATCGAGGTCCGGCATGACCTCCCGGGATGTCTTGCCGACGACCTGGGCGCGGCTCAGGCCCGTGAGGCGTTCGAAGGCCGGGTTCACGTCGAGGTAGCGGTAGTCGCAGGGCCGGCCCTTGGCGTCGCGGATGATCTCGTGGAAGGCGAAGGCGCTCACCATCTCGTTGATGATCAGGCGCAGCGGCCGCTCGCTCGCCGAGCCGGACTGGGCGTTCGGAGAGCGCGCGATGACCAGTGCGTAGCGCTGTTGCTCGATCATCTGGCGGCGGACGATCGCGCGCCCCATGAAGGAGCTGCCGTTCCGGCGGCGGAACGTCAGGATCTCTGGCGGCGCCGCGGGGTCCATGTCGGCGCCGGAACGCTCCTCGGGCGTGACGCCGATGTCGCGGAGACTCAGGCCGCAGAGCTCCTCGCACGCGTACCCGAGCTGCGCCGCGGCCGTCTCGTTGGCATCGACGATGTGGCCGGAGGGCATCTCGGCGATGAGAATCATGTCGGCGGAGCGGTCGAGCAGCGCTCGAAAACGGTGCAACTCCGCTACGGTGGGCTCCTTCATGCCCTATGCATCGCCTCCCGGAGAATTTCCTCGCGCACGCCGGGGCAGGAGCGCCGCGACGCACACGGAATGAGGGTCCACCTTGAGTGTCACATGGAACATGACGCGCGGCAGCGAGGCCGGGCGCGAGAGCGCATCCGGCGGCCCGCACGCGCGTTGTGCAAGAAGAAACCCCTTTCACGGAATCGCGGGGCGCAATGTTATCGGATGGCCGGGCGGCGGCTGCACCCGCGCGGCCCCGCCGCGTACAATAGGAAGAGGACGCGTTCCGGCGCCGGAACGCGCGGTACGCGCATGCTGAAGGAACACGCCGCGCTCTTTGCCCGGTTGAATCAGTGCGCCGACGCCTTGGCGGCGGGCGCGGCCGCCGGTGCGTCCGCGCACATCGTGTCGGTGTTCGCCGCGGCGGAGCCCTCCTGGCGGCAGGACGGCCTGCTGGCGCTCTGCGCCGCGGCGGCGCTGCCGCTCATCGCGCGCTTCGACGGCCTGTACGAATCGCACCGGCGCGATCGCACCGGCGCGATCGCCGGCACGGTGGGGCTGGCGGCCCTCAAGACGGCGATCGTGCTCCTGCCGGCGGGCGCGCTCATCGGGCATCCCGCGGCCGGGTCCGCGGCCGTGCTCGGCG
>JBFZCA010000449.1:0-15710 GCA_041308205.1 Planctomycetota bacterium
CTGACCGAGGAGCAGAAGGCGGAGCTCAGGAAACGAATCGAGGGTATGCGGAAATCGCGCGGCGGCGACGGCGCCGGGCGGCCGCGAGGCGGGCAGGGCGCCGAGGGCGGGCAATGACGCGGGCGTCTTCCGGCAACGGCGCGGGAGCCCGCAACGGCGCGATCGTGGGCCTCGAGGGTCTGAGCAAGATCTACCGCCTCGGCGGCGGCGAGGTGCGCGCGCTCGACGAGATCTCGCTTGCCATTCCCGAGGGCGAGTTCCTCGCGATCATGGGCCCCTCGGGCTCGGGCAAGTCGACGCTGCTCAACATCCTGGGGTGCCTCGACCGCCCCTCGGCCGGCGCGTACTACCTGGGCGGGGAGGATGTCTCCAAGCTCGGCGACAACGCCCTGTCCATGCGCCGCTGCCGGTTCCTCGGCTTCGTCTTCCAGTCCTACAATCTGATCCCGCAGCTCACGGTGCTCGAGAACATCGAGATCCCGCTCTTTTACCAGGGGCTCTCGCCGCGCTCGTGCCGCGAGCGGTCGTGCGCGCTCGCCGAGCGGGTGGGCCTGGGGGACCGCCTCGACCACCGCCCGACGGAGCTCTCGGGCGGCCAGCAGCAGCGCGTCGCGGTGGCGCGCGCGCTCGCCAACGACCCCCTGGTGATCCTGGCCGACGAGCCGACCGGCAACCTGGACAGCCATACCGGCGAGGAGATCATGGACCTGATCATCGGGCTCCACGGACAGGGCAAGACGATCATTCTCGTGACGCACGACGCGAAGGTCGCCGCGAACGCGCAGCGGATCATTCGCCTGGCGGACGGCAAGATCGTCGCCGACGAACGCCGCGAGGGGGCGCCGCATGTGGCTGCATAGGGTCGTCAGGGCGGTGCGCCTGGGGTCCAAGAGCCTGATGCTGCACAAGCTCAGGTCGGCGCTGACCGTGCTCGGCATCGTGTTCGGCGTCTCCTCGGTCATCGCCATGCTCAGCATCGGCGAGGGCGCCAAGTGGGAGCAGGAGCAGGAGATCAAGCGCCTGGGGAGCGACAACATCATCCTGAAGAGCGTCAAGCCGCCCGAGGACCGCAGCGCGAACGTCGCGACCGAGCACGTCATCGAGTACGGGCTCAAGTACGATGACCTGACCCGGATATGCCTGACCGTGCCCACGGTCAAGGGCGGCGTGCCGGCGCGCATCACGCGCCAGGAGACGCGCTACGGCGAGACGGCGATCGATGCGCGCATCGTGGGCACCGTGCCCGAATTCCTGAAGGCCGTGAACGCGGGGATCGCCGCGGGGCGCTTCTTCGCCACGCTCGATGACGAAGAGACGGTCTGCGTCATCGGCGCGATGATCAGGGAGAAGCTCTTTCCCGTCGAGGACCCGCTCGGGAAGGACATTCTGATCGGCATGGACTTCTTCCGCGTGATCGGCGTCATGTCGGTGGGCGGCGGCGCGACGGGCGCCGGATCGGGCGTCGCCGCCGAGGACCGCAACCGCGATGTCTATCTGCCGCTCGGGACGATGATCAACACGCAGGGAGAGGTGCTGATCAGGCGCAGCTCGGGCTCGTTCGAGGCCGAGCGCGTGGAGCTGCACCAGGTGATCATCAACGTCGCCGATATCGGCGATGTCGAGCCCTCGGCGAACTCGATTCGCCACCTCCTGAGCCGGAACCACGTCAAGCAGGACTACGAGGTGATCGTGCCGCTGGAATTGCTGCGCCAGGCCGAGCGCACCCAGCGCATCTTCCAGATCGTGCTCGGGTCGATCGCCGCCATCTCGCTGCTCGTGGGCGGCATCGGCATCATGAACATCATGCTGGCGAGCGTCACGGAGCGTACGCGCGAGATCGGCATCCGCAGGGCGCTCGGCGCGCGGCGGCACGACATCGTCGTGCAGTTCATCGTCGAGACCGTCGTGCTCTCGACCTCCGGCGGGCTCTTCGGCCTGTTCCTCGGCATATCGATCCCCATGGCTGTCCAGCACATGGCCGGCATGCGCACGATCGTGACGCTCTCGAGCCTCCTCCTGAGCTTCTGCATCTCGGTTTCCGTGGGCCTCATCTTCGGCATTTACCCCGCGCGCCGGGCCGCGGCGCTCGACCCGATCGAGGCGCTGCGGCACGAGTAAGGGCCCGCGCGAACGGACGACCAGATAGCCACGAAGACACGAAGACACGAAGAGATTTCGGCGCATCCGAGCGCGCGGTGATTCACCGCCGGTGCTTGGTGCCTTCGTGTCTTGGTGGCATCGTCATTCTTTCATCCCCGGACGCGGGGGGGTGTCTTCGTGCCTTTGTGGCAGCTCGCGTCTTTCTGGTGACATTGCCTTGATGAGAATTCAGCAGAACCGTTCTCCCGAATGCCCCTTGCATCCCCCAGGGGTGGTGCATATAATCCGCCCGTGCCTCTACCCGCGGTAGGGCGTGGAACGGCAAACAATACTTTTGGTGTATAATCTTTATTAGAGGCGATCCATGGAGAAGATCGATGCGGGCAGCCGGCGCGATCCGGCCGCCGAGGAACGGGAGCCGCGGGTGAATCTGAATCTGACGCCGAACGCACTCGAAGTGCTGCGGGCTCGTTACCTGAAGAAGAACGAGCGCGGCGAGGTTGTCGAAACGCCCGAGGAGCTCTTCCGGCGCGTCGCGCGGGCGATCGCCTCGGCCGAGGCGCACTACGGACTTTCGACCGCCGGCCAGGAGGAGGTCGAGGAGCAGTTCTACGAGCTGCTTGCCGCCGGCACGTTCATGCCCAACTCCCCGACGCTCATGAACGCGGGCCGCCGCATGGGGATGCTGAGCGCGTGCTTCGTCCTGCCGGTCGAGGACAGCATCGACGGGATCTTCGGCTCCGTGCGCCACGCCGCGCTGATCCAGAAGGCCGGCGGCGGCACGGGCTTCTCGTTCAGCCGGCTGCGGCCGGCCGGCGACCTGGTACGATCGAGCGGCGGCACGACCTCGGGCCCCCTGTCCTTCCTCAACGTGTTCTCGCGCGCGACGGATGCGATCCAGCAGGGCGCCTTCAGGCGCGGCGCCAACATGGGCGTCATGCGCATCGACCACCCCGACATCGTGGCGTTCATCCGGGCCAAGGACGACACGACGGCGCTGACCAATTTCAACCTGTCGGTCAGCGTCACCGACGCCTTCATGGATGGGCTGCTCAAGGAGCCCGACGGCGCGCACGTCGTCGTCAATCCGCGCAACGGCGAGCAGAAGACCGTGGCCAAGGAGGACGGCGCGCCCTGGACGCGCCGCGAGATCTTCGACCTCATCATCGACCGGGCGTGGAAGAGCGGCGAGCCGGGCGTGATCTTCATCGACCGCATGAACCGGGACAATCCGACGCCGGCCGTCGGCGAGATCGAGGCCACCAATCCCTGCGGCGAGCAGCCGCTTCTGCCGTACGAATCCTGCAATCTGGGGAGCATCAACGTCGCCAAGTTCGTGCGCCGGGACGCCGGCGGCGCGGTCATGGACTACGAGGCGCTGCGCAACACGATCAGGCTCGGCGTGCGTTTCCTGGACAACGTCATCGATGTCAACCGCTACCCCTTGCCCGAGATCGACAAGATAAGCCGGGGGAATCGCAAGATCGGCCTGGGCATCATGGGATTCGCCGATGCGCTGTTCGCGCTCGGGATCCCCTACAACTCCGACGCGGCGATCCGCTTTGCCGAGGAGCTCATGGAGTTCGTCAACGAGGAGTCGCACGCGGCGAGCGAGGCGCTCGCCGCCCAGCGCGGCGTCTTCCCGAACTTCCCGGGCAGCGTCTGGGAGACGCAGGGCCATCCCATGCGCAACGCCGCGACGACGACGATCGCGCCGACGGGGACGATCTCGATCATCGCCGACTGCTCGGGCGGCATCGAGCCGCTGTTCAGCGTCGCTTTCTGGCGCCAGGTGCTCGACGGCAAGCGCCTCCCGGAGGTCAACCGGCAGTTCATGGCCGCGGCCGCCGAGCGCGGCTTCCTGCGGGCGGGCCTCGTGGAGGAGCTGGCCGAGAAGGGTACGCTGAAGGGCGTGGAGGGCATTCCCGAGGACATGCGGCGCGTGTTCGTCACCGCGCACGACATCGTGCCGGAGTGGCACGTGCGCATGCAGGCGGCGTTCCAGCGCCACTGCGACGCATCGATCTCGAAGACGATCAACTTTCCGCGCGAGGCGACCAGGGAGGATGTGCGCAAGCTCTACCTCCTGGCGTACCAGGAGCGCGTCAAGGGCATCACGGCGTACCGCGACGGCAGCCGCGAGCACCAGCCCATGGCCCTGACCAAGAAGGGCGAGAAGAAGCCCGAGGACAAGGACGCGCTTCCCGATCGGCTCACGCCGGTCAGGCTGCCGGAGATCATGAGCTCGCTCAGGATCCGGCAGATCACGCCGTTCGGGAACATGCACGTCAAGATCACGGTCGAACCGCGCTCGGGAAGGGAGCGCGAGCTCTTCGCGCAACTGGGACGCGGCGGCGATGTGGCCAACTCGGACCTGGAGGCGGTCTGCCGGCTCACGAGCCTGTTCCTGCGGTGCAACGGCAGGATCGAGGAGGTCGTCGAGCAGCTCGACGGCATCGGCTCGAGTCTCTCGGTGCCGTCGCGCGCCGGCCGCATCATGTCGCTGGCCGACGGTCTGGCCAAGGCCATCCAGAAGTACCTCTTCCTCAAGAAGAAGTTCGGCCTGGAGAAGCTGCTCCTCGGCCAGTTCGACATGGGGCCGCTCGAGGAATCGCTCAACGAGCAGAAGAAGAGCGGCCACGACAACGGCGCCACCGCGTTTCACGTGAAGTGCCCGGAGTGCAACAACGTCCTGGACTTCGCCGAGGGCTGCGTCGTGTGCCACGGGTGCGGCTTCTCGCAGTGCTGAGGAGCTCGCGATGCATGCCGGAACGCGCGGGCGCTTCTCGCGCTACGCCCGCAGCCGTTCGAGCAGCGTTCGGATCTCCCGGTAGCACTTGTCGAAGGAGTCCGACCGCCGCCGCGCAGCTTCCATGTCGAATTCGGCCGTCAGCGCCGCCTGGTCCGTCGTTTCGGCGTAGCTTGCGCCCGGCCGCATTCGCGTGCTCAGCCATTCCTTGGCGCCGCGAATGCGCTCCGGCTGATCGGGCGCGGCAAGATCGGCAGGCAAACCACGTTTCCCCCGCAGGGACTCCGCGGCAGCCAGAAACCACGCCTCGAATTCCTGCTTGGCCAGCACCATCGCGATCGGCAGGTCGTCTCGCGTCGCGCGCGCTCTCCGCAAAAGCTCCGGACCATCCCTCGCGGGGCAACCGTCCGGCCAGTCGCAGTCGATCACGACCAGGATCCCGCCCCGGCCTCCCAGTTTCCCTGCCGCGTGCTTGACTGCGCCTTCGATGCCGTTCTCCCGCAGGAGCCGGTTCGCGGGCAGGCGAAGCACGGGTTTGACGCACGGCACGAAGCCGGGGTCGATCGTGAGCGCGATTCGACGAACAAGCTCGGGCACCGCCTCCGTCTCGCCGTGCCCTTCCACAATCGCCGCGATTCTCACTTCCGGCATGATGGCGTATCCGGGAACAGCTCCAGTTGAACCGTCTCCGGCCTCGCGGCCTTCTCGTCCGGCTCCAGCGGGCTCATTCTCAGCAGCTCTCCCGCCGTGTACAGCCGGTCTCGCATCGAGGCCCTGTCGCTCGCATCGGGCGGACCGATCAGCGTCTCGCCGTTGCGGTTGACGACGGCCAGAAGATGCTCGTCGAGTATCTCCTTGTCATCGAGGAGGTCGGGGCTGTGACTGGTGACAATGACCTGCGCCGTCCTTGAGGCGGTTCGCAGCGCATCGCGCAGAATACCTGCGGCGCCCGGGTGCAGCGCCAGTTCGGGCTCCTCGATACCGACGAGCGGCACTCTCCTGTCGCCGTTGCTCCCGGACTGGAGCAGTGCGGTCAGGACGCCCAGCGCCCGCAACGTGCCGTCGGACATGCTCTCCGCCAGAAAACGCCATCTCGTCTTGACCGTGCCTGCGACCTGCTTGAACTCGAGGGTTCCCTTGCTCCCGAAGTGCTTGACAGCGAAGTCATCCAATCCCGGGACGATCCTGCAAAGAAACTCGATGATCCGGTTCCGCGTCGGGCTCCGCTCTCGTGCCATGCGGTCCAGCACGCTTGCCAGGTTTCTCCCGTCCCGCTGCAGGACTTCACCAGGGTCCGTCGGCTGCAATTCGCGAATCACATCGGGGTTCAGGTTGTAGAATCCCATGTGGGAAAGCGCGTTGTAGAGCGGATGAAACTCCGGCATGTGCGAGGCCGAGACAAGATACAGCCGGTCGTCGGCCGGCGGCGGTCCGCTCCGCTGGAAGCTCGTCATCTTCAGCTTTCCGGCATGGACGTTGAAGAAGTGTCCTTCGCTCAGGTGGCGGCCGATGACGTCGCACTTCTCCTGCTGAACCCGAAAGCCGCCCTTCGGCCGCGCGCCGACACGGAATGCGTACGTGCCTTGCGTGCCGTCGGGAAGCGCCCAGTCCAGAAGGATTCCGAAATGAGTCGGGTGGCCCGTGGAGCGCCGCCTGACCTCGTTGATTCCGCCGCGATCCCGCAAGGCGTGCTCGAGCGTCGTCGAGAGCGCCTCGGTCACGAGACGCAAGGCATCCAGGAAGTTGCTCTTTCCGGCGCCGTTCTGTCCGACCAGAAACGTCAGGGGGCCGAGGTTCACGCTGCATCCCTTGATGCTCTTGAAGTTCGTCAGGACAACCCTCTTGAGGAATACAGGGTCACCCATGGTTGCCTCCGGCGTGACGCGATTCCGTGCGGCCTTCCCCCGGGATTCGGTCGAGACCCCGGAACAAGGGAATGTGCACGCGGGCAGTATACCACGGATGCCGGGCAAGACGGAGGGCCGTGCAGCACGGCCTCTCGCAGAGAGCGCTGCGGCCGGCCGCGTTCGCCCCGCTTCGGCCTTGTTCGCCCGTGCCGCGTGTGGTACCTTCTAGCTCTTTCGCATGGCAACGGGCCAAGGAGCCGCGCGCGTGGAGCTGTTCGTTCCCGGGAGAATCTGTCTTTTCGGCGAGCATTCGGACTGGGCCGCGGGCCACAGGCGCCAGAACTCCGCCCTGGAGCAGGGCCACGCCATCATCACGGGGACGAATCAGGGCCTGTACGCGCGCGTGACGCCTGACGCCCGGCGGCTCGTCCTGCGCTCGGTTCTTCCCGACGGCAAGGAACAGACCTGGAGCGCGGCCATGAGCCCCGAGGCGCTGCTGGCCGAGGCCCAGGCGGGCGGGTTCTTCAGCTATGCCGCGGGCGTGGCGTACCAGGTGCGCACCAACTGGCAGGTGGGGGGGCTCGCGATCGACAACCACCGCACGGACCTGCCGATCAGGAAGGGTCTGTCGAGCTCCGCCGCCGTCTGCGTGCTCGTCGCACGCGCCTTCAACCGCACCTACGACCTGCACCTCACGGTGCGGGGCGAGATGGACCTTGCCTACCGCGGCGAGATCACGACGCCGTCGCGCTGCGGGCGCATGGACCAGGGCTGCGCCTTCGGCCGGCGGCCGCTGCTCATGACCTTCGACCAGGACATGGTCGCGGTGAACGAGATGAGCGCGGGCGGCCGGTTCCACTTCCTCATCGTGGACCTGAAGGGCGCCAAGGACACGATCAGGATCCTGAGCGATCTGAACCGTTCGTACCCGTTCGCGCGCACGCCGCGCGACAAGGAGGTGCAGGAGTACCTCGGGCCGATCAATCGGCGGATCGTGCATGCGGCGGCCGCGGCGATCGAGGCCGGCGACGTCCCCGAACTGGGGAGGCTCATGCGCGAAGCCCAGGAGCTCTTCGACGCGCGCCTCGGCCCCTCGTCGCCCGAAGAGCTCGCCGCGCCGCGGCTCCACGCGCTCCTCGGCCACGGGCCGCTCGATGATCTCGTTCTCGGCGGCAAGGGCGTGGGCTCGCAGGGCGACGGCGCGGCCCAGCTCCTGTGCCGCGGACCGGAGGAACGCGCGCGCGCCGCCGCGATCATCAAGGATGCGCTGGGCATGGACAGCGTGCCGCTCGACATCCAGCCGGCGCAGACCGTCACGCGCGCCGTGATCCCGGCGGCGGGTTTCGGCGTGGAGCTCTTTCCGGCCTCCAAGGTCGTCCAGAAGGAGCTCTTCCCGATCGTCGACCGGCAGGGCGTGGCCAAGCCGGTGCTGCTCTGCAACCTGGAAGAGGCCGACGCGTGCGGCCTGGAGGACGTCACCGTCGTCGTGCGGCCCGAGGACGGGCCGCAGCTCGAGAGATTCTTCCAGGCGCACGTGGCGCCCGAGCAGGCGCATCGCCTCGGACCGTGCCAGAAGCCGTACGAGCAGCGCGTGCTCGCGCTCGGCCGCAGCGTGCACCTCGTGCCCCAGGAACGGCCGCAGGGGCTCGGCCACGCGGTGTACTGCGCCCGCGAGCGCGTCGGCGAGCATCCCTTCGTGCTGTTTCTGGGCGACTACGTGTACCGGTCGTTCGAGGACCGCTCGTGCGTCGAGCAGCTCCTCGCGGTCTACGCCCGCACGCAGCGGAGCGTCATCGGCGTCAAGGTGATCTCCGAGGACGCGCTCGCCGCCTCGGGCGTCGTTGCCGGCGCATGGATCGAGGAAGGCCGGCTGCTCGAGATCACGGAAGTGGCGGAGAAACCGAGCGTGCGGCACGCGCGCGACCGGCTCACGGTGCCGGGGCTGCCCGAGGGGAAGCACCTCGGCGTCTTCGGCCTCTACGTGTTCGGGCGCGAGATATTCGCGCATCTTGAAACGGTGGTGACGCAAGGGCTCGACAACGCGGGCCGATTCGAGCTGACCGCGGCCCTGGACCTCATGCGCGGCCGCGAGGGCTGCCTGGGGTTCGTCGTCAACGGCGAAAGCTACGACGTCGGGCTGCCGGACAGCTACCTGGCCGCGCTGAAGGCGTTTCGCGGCTCCGGCGCGCGCGGTGACAGAAGAGGACACCCATGACCAAGGAAATCGAACGCATGGCAGTGGACACCATTCGCCTCCTGGCCGCCGACGGCGTCCAGAAGGCGAACTCCGGACACCCCGGCATGCCGATGGGCATGGCCGATACGGCCTTCGTCCTGTGGACGAGGTTCCTGCGGCACGACCCGGCCGCGCCCGGGTGGCCCGACCGCGACCGGTTCGTCCTGTCGGCGGGGCACGGCTCGATGCTGCTGTACAGCCTGCTGCACATCTGCGGCTACGATCTGTCCCTGGATGACCTGAAGAGCTTCAGGCAGTGGGGGAGCCGCACCGCGGGCCACCCCGAGTACGGCCACGCGCCGGGCATCGAGACGACGACCGGCCCCCTGGGCCAGGGTTTCGCGAACGCGGTCGGCATGGCGATCGCCGAGCGCATGATGGCGGCGCGATTCAACACCGAGAAGTTCCCGCTCATCGATCACCGGACGTACGCGATCGCGGGCGACGGCTGCATGATGGAGGGCGTCACCGCGGAAGCCGCGTCGCTCGCCGGCCACCTGGGCCTCGGGAAGCTGATCGTGCTCTACGACGACAACGGCATCACGATCGAGGGGAAGACCGAACTGGCCTTCAGCGAGGATGTCGGCGCGCGGTTCAAGGCCTACGGCTGGCGCGTCGTCGCGGTCGACGGGCACAACCGCACGCAGGTGGGCGCCGCGATCGCGCGCGCGCGGAAGAACGCGGACAGGCCGAACCTCATCATCTGCAGGACGCACATCGCCTACGGCGCGCCCACCAAGCAGGACACCCACGAGGCGCACGGCGCGCCGCTCGGCGAGGACGAGATCCGCGCGATCAAGCAGGCGTGCGGCCTGCCGCCCGAGCAGCAGTTCTACGTGCCCGAAGAAGTCCGGGGGTTCTTCAAGCGGCTGGGGCGCAAGCTCGGGCGCGACAGGCAGGCCTGGGATGCGATGTACGCGGCGTACAAGGCCGAGGAGCCCGCGAAGGCCGAGGCCTTCGAGCGCTTTCTGGCGCGCGATGTGCCCGCGGACATCGAGGCGGCGCTGCCGGTCTTCGAGGTCGGCAAGGGCATCGCGACGCGCGCGTCCTCGGGCATGGTGCTCAACGCCGTGGCGCCGAGCGTGCCGTGCCTGGTCGGCGGGTCCGCGGATCTGGCGCCGTCCAACAACACGTACATCAAGGGCGGCGGCGACATCCGCCGCGGCGAGTTCTCCGGCCGCAACTTCCACTTCGGCGTCAGGGAGCACGCCATGGGCGCGGTGATGAACGGCCTGGCGCTGCACGGCGGTTTCAGGCCCTACGGCGGCACGTTCCTCGTGTTCTCCGACTACATGCGCCCGCCGATCAGGCTCGCCGCGATGATGGGGCTCCCGGCGGTCTACGTCTTCACGCACGATTCGATCTTCGTCGGCGAGGATGGCCCCACGCATCAGCCCATCGAGCAGATCGCCGCGCTCAGGGCGATCCCGAACCTCGATGTGGTCAGGCCGGCTGAGGCGGGAGAGACGGCCTGCGCGTGGCTGCACGCGCTCAGGCGCCCCGACGGCCCCACGGCGCTGTGTCTGACGCGGCAGAATCTGCCCACGCTGGACCGTGCCAAGTACGCGCCCGCACAGGGTCTCTTCAAGGGCGCGTATGTGCTCAGCGATGATCCCGCGCCGTGGGACTGGATCCTCATGGCGAGCGGCAGCGAGCTGCACCTGTGCCTCGAGGCGGCCGAGATCCTGCGCAGGGAGGGCGCGCGCATTCGCGTCGTGAGCATGCCCTGCTGGGAGCTGTTCCTCAGGCAGGACGCGGCCTACCAGGCGTCCGTGTTTCCCGCGGGTGCGCGCTGCGCGGCGGTCGAGACCGGCATTCGCATGGGCTGGGAGCGTTTCGCGGGCAAGGACGGCGTGTATCTGACGATCGAGCGCTTCGGCGCCTCGGCGCCGTTCAAGAAGCTCGCCGAGGAGTTCGGGTTCACGGCGCAGAACCTGGTGGCGGAACTGGCGCGGGCACAGGCGGCCCCGAGCGCGGACACCTCGGCGAAGGCGACCTGATCCGTGCGATTCGCGGCGGGCTGGTGACGGCATGGACGGTATTCTCGCCCTCTGGCCGTATGCGGCCGCGGCGTTCTACGCGGTCGTCTCCGTGCTCGCGTCGGCGCACGCCGTGATGCGCAAGCGCGACAGCCGCGCCGCGTTCGGATGGCTCGGCGTGATCTGGCTCGCGCCGGTCGCCGGCACGCTGCTCTACCTGTGGCTCGGCATCAACCGCATCGAGAGGAAAGCCCGATCCCTGCGCACGAAGCGGCCGCACCCGGGTCCGCCCGAGGACATGCGCGAATGCTCCGCCGAGGCGCTGTCGAAGGCGTGCGGGTCGGAGGGCGCCCACCTCGTGTCCCTGGTCAGGCTCATAGGCGACGTCACCCGATGGCCCCTGGTCGCCGGGAACCGCATCGCCGCGCTCGAGAACGGCGACGAGGCCTATCCGGCCATGCTGCAGGCGATCGAGAATGCGTCGCGATCCATCACCCTGTGCACGTACATCTTCAACTATGACCGGGCCGGCCGGCGGTTTCTGGCGGCGCTCGCGCGCGCGGCGAAGCGCGGCGTCGCGGTGCGCGTGCTGGTCGATGACGTGGGAGCGCGCTATGGCTGGCCGCCGATTCCGTGGACGACCAGGCGCGTCGGGTTTCCCATCGCCGCGTTTCTGCCCACGCTGATCCCCTGGCGCTTCCGGTACTTCAACCTGCGCGTGCACCGCAAGATCATGGTGATCGACGGCGCGGTCGGTTTCACCGGGGGCATGAACATCAGCGAGGGCAACTGCCTGGAGTTCAAGGCGCGCCATCCCATCCGGGACCTCCACTTCCGCGTCGCCGGGCCGATCGTGCACCAGTTGCAGGCGGTGTTCGCCGAGGACTGGGAATTCGCAACCGGCGAGATCCTGGAGGGTGAACCGTGGTTCTCCGAGGCGGCGCCGGATGGCCCCGCCGTCGCACGCGGAATCCCCGATGGGCCGGACGACGATTTCGAGAAGCTGCGCCTGACGATCCACGGCGCGATCGCCTGCGCGCGGACCTCCATCATCATTGCGACGCCCTACTTCCTGCCCGATGCCTCGCTGATCACCGCCTTGAATGTGGCCGCGATGCGGGGCGTCGATGTCGACATCATCCTGCCCGAGGCGAACAACCTGAAGCTGGTCAAGTGGGCTTCCACGGCGCTGCTGTGGCAGGTGCTCCAGCGGGGCTGCCGCGTCTGGCTCTCGCCGCCGCCCTTCGACCACAGCAAGCTCATGCTCCTGGACGGCGTGTGGACGCTGTTCGGCTCCGCCAACTGGGATCCGCGCAGCCTGCGCCTCAACTTCGAGTTCAACGTCGAGTGCTACGACCGCACCCTGGCGGCGGCGCTGACCGCACGGTGCAGATCCGTGATGGCGCGGTCGCGGCCGGTCGGCATGGCCGACGTGGATGGGCGCAGCCTGCCCATCAGGCTCCGGGACGGCGTGGCGCGGTTGTTCTCGCCGTATCTCTAGCCGCCTTCGCCGAGGCTGCGGCGGCCAGGGCCGCCCCGCCCAATGCGCGGGGACTGGAAGACGGACGCAGCCGCGAAGGCACGAAGGCACGAAGGGTCTCGGGTGCGTTCCGAGCGCGCGGTGGTTTACCGCCGGTCCTTGGTGTCTTGGTGCCTTTGTGGCATCGTCCTTCTTTCTTCCCCGGACGCGGGGGGCAGCCGCGCGAATGGAAGACGAGAAAGGCCACGAAGACACGAAGGCACGAAGGGTCTCGGGTGCATTCCAAGTGCGCGGTGATTTACCGCCGGTCCTTGGTGTCTTGGTGCCTTTGTGGCATCGTCCTTCCTTCCTCCCCGGACGCCGGGGGCAGCCGCGCGAATGGAAGACGAGATAGCCACGAAGACACGAAGGCACGAAGAGTCTCGGGTGCATTCCGAGCGCGCGGTGGTTTACCGCCGATCCTTGGTGTCTTTGTGGCATCGTCTTCCGTCTGACTCGACGGCCCTCGAGAGGCCCTGCCGGCGCCTCGCCCGGTCGGGTTTGCCCCCGCGCCCCCGGCCATCTTGACGCCGGGCCGTTTGTGGCCAACGATATGTGGTTGCGGAGGAGGCGGCTGCGCGCCCGGATGCCGCGCGCCGCCCACACCACGCGGGAGGAGCCATGAAAGAGAACCTTCCGGATTTCTCGGTCAAAGTCGGCCTTGCGGAGATGCTCAAGGGCGGCGTCATCATGGACGTCACGACCGCCGAACAGGCCAAGATCGCCGAGGATGCGGGTGCCGTGGCCGTGATGGCGCTCGAGCGCGTGCCGGCCGACATCCGCCGCGAGGGCGGCGTCGCGCGCATGGCATCGATCGGCAGGATCCGCGAGATCATGGAGGCGGTCACGGTTCCGGTGATGGCCAAGGCGCGCATAGGCCATTTCGCCGAGGCCCGCATCCTGGAAGCCCTCGGCGTCGATTTCATCGACGAGAGCGAGGTCTTGACGCCGGCCGACGATGCCCACCACATCGCCAAGCACGACTTCAGGGTGCCCTTCGTGTGCGGGGCGCGGGATCTGGGGGAGGCGCTCCGCCGGATCGGCGAGGGCGCGGCGATGATCAGGACCAAGGGCGAGGCGGGCAGCGGCAACGTGGTCGAGGCCGTGCGCCACATGCGCCTGGTCACGGGCCGGCTGCGCGAGCTCGCCGTGAAACCGCCCGAGGCGCTCATGGCCGAGGCCAAGGAACTGGGCGCGCCCTACGAGCTGGTCTGCCGCGTCGCCAAGGACGGCAAGCTTCCCGTGCCGAACTTCGCGGCCGGCGGCGTGGCGACGCCCGCCGACGCGGCCCTCATGATGGCGCTGGGCGCCGAATCGGTGTTCGTGGGCTCGGGAGTGTTCAAATCCGAGGATCCGCCGCGCACCGCGAAGGCGATCGTCAAGGCCGTCATGCACTGGCAGGACGCCGGGGAGCTCGTGCGCATCTGCGGCGACTTCAGCGGTCCCATGCGGGGCATCCAGATCGAGGCGATCCCCGAGCACGAGCTGCTGCAGAAGAGGGGCTGGTAGGCGATGCCCGTTCTCTGCGGCGTGCTCGCCGTGCAGGGTTCGTTCGGCCTGCACGGGCGGACGCTGGAGCGGTGCGGCGTTGCATGGCGCGAGGTGCGCACCCCCGCGGATCTCGAAGGCCTGACGCACATCATCCTCCCGGGCGGCGAGAGCACGACCATGCACAAGCTGGGCGCGCACTACGGTCTCCTCGCGCCGCTTGCGCGCGCGATCGGGAACGGCATGGCCGCGTTCGGCACCTGCGCGGGCGCGATCCTGCTCGGCGAGGGTCCGCCGCCGCCGCCGCGCCTGGGGCTGGCGCCGCTTGTCGTCGTCCGCAACGCCTACGGCCGCCAGAAGGAGAGCTTCACCGCGGATATCGCGCTGCCGTCCCTCGGCGGGACGTTCCGCGGGATCTTCATCCGCGCCCCCAAGATCGAGCTGCCGCCCGCGCCGCCTCCGGGCGTGGAAGTGCTGGGACGTTGCGACGATGCGCCCGTTATGGTCAAATACGGGAGAATTCTGCTCGCGACGTTTCATCCGGAGCTGACGGACGAGACGCGCGTGCATCGTTTCTTCCTGGGCATGTGAGCCCCGGCGGCTTCGCTCGCCCGCACGGCGCCGAGGGAGCGTTTGATGGCACGCACGCACGGCACGCGCACGGTTTCCCCGGCCGAGAAGGCGGTGGGAATCGCGCTTCTCGCGGCGCTTGCCGGATTCCTCGTCCTGATCGCCGCCCGGGGCGCGCACTACGAGTTCGACGCGGTGATGCATGCGGCGCCGGCGCCGGAGGGGGCCGGGAACGCGCCGCGCGGCGCCGGCCCGGCGTCCGAGGAGCTGCTGCCGGCCGCCTTCGGCGCCATCGGCTGGACGCGCGACGGGGCCATCGAGACCTACCCCGAGGACAGGCTCTTCGAGAAGATCGATGGCGCCGATGAGCGCTACAAGCTCTTCGGGAACCGCCGCCTGCTGTCCGCGTCCTACGTGTACGACAAGGACGGCCGCGCCAGGCTCGATGTCTTTCTCTACGAGATGCGCACGCCGCTTGCCGCGCTCGGCATCTTCGGCCGCGAGCGTTCGCCCCAGGCGGCGGTCACCGGCGACATGGGCGATGCGGCCTACCTGATGCAGGGCAGCGCGTTCTTCAGGAAGGGAGTCTGGTACGGTCAAGTCAAGGGCTTTGCCGAGGACACCGCCGCGGCGAGCGAACAGATCGCCCGCGCCATCGCGGCCCGGCTGCCCGCCGGAGAGGCTCCGGAGCTCGCGTTCGGCTTCCTGCCGGCGGAGGAGCGCATTCGCGGCAGCGAGCGCTACGAGCCCAAGGACAGCGTGCTCGGCACCGATTTTCTCGCGCAGGTCTTCAGCGCCGACTACGGGAGGGGCGAGAAGGCCGCCACGCTCTTCGTCGCGCGCTGCGGCAAGGAGACGGAGGCCCGGCGCGCGGCCTACGCGGAGTACCTGAAGCGCCAGGGCAAGGTCATCGAGGAGAGCGTGCTCGATGGGGCGTCCGTCACGCTGATGGATCTGGACGGGGCCTTCGACGGGTTCTTCGCCGAGGGCGAGGTCCTGGCGGGCGTGGCGGGCGCGGCCGATCAGGCCGCGCTCAGGAAGCTCTTGGCCGCGCTCGTTCGTTCCGTGCGCGCGCCGGGGACGCCGGCGGCCGGCCCGGGACCTGACTGAACGGGGCGGGGAGAATGCGGATGGACGGCGGTACGGCAGGGCGGCGCGATTTTCTCCGCCGCTGCGCGACGACGGCCGCGGTGGGCGCGGCGGGCGGGGGCCTGGCGTGGTG
>JBFZCA010000450.1:0-2800 GCA_041308205.1 Planctomycetota bacterium
GCGACCGGCGCCGCCCGCAGGTTGATGATCTCGACGCCCTCGGCGGGAAGCGGCGCCCCCGCCGCGGCGAAAAGCCACCGCACGGCCCGCTCCTCGCAGGCCGCGATCACGACGGGGCCGCCGGCCGCGAGGCGGGCCAGCATGGGGTCGCGCCGCGCCGCGAGCCCGCAGAAGTCGAGGACCGTCACGGCCCGTTCGCGCGCCGGCGCCATCCCGCGCAGGACGGCGGCGTTCGCGTCGAGCGGCGCCAGGTCGGCGTGCGCGCAGCGGCAATAGAGTATCCGCGGCCTTGTGTCCATGACGCGTGCATTCCCTGGTTCGCGGCGTAGCGTACGCCCGATCATGGCATTATACCGCAGAGGCGCGGGGCGGGAAAGACGGAGCGGGGGCCGGATCCGGAACCGCGGCGCGCGCCGGCGGCCGCCTCGCGCCGATTGCGGGAAGACCGCGTCGTCCCTACAATTGACCCTCCGGTCGGTTCCACTCGATACTCAAACACGCGCGCGCGGACCCATGGCAATTCTGACGGTTTCGAAGGTCATCAAGGCCTACGGCAAGGTCGAGATCCTGAGCGATGTCTCGTTCGATCTCGAACCCGGCGAGAAGGCCGGGCTCGTCGGCGCCAACGGCAGCGGCAAGACGACGATCTTCCGGATCATCACGGGCGAGATCGAAGCCGACAAGGGCGAGGTCGGCGTCGCCCGCGCCACCGCCATGGCGTACATGCCGCAGGCGGTCGCGCTCGACCAGGACACGGCGCTCCTCCCGTACGTGCTCGAGGCCCGCGCCGACGTGCCCGAGATCGAGCGAGAGATGCGCAGGATCGAGGACGAGATCCACGCCCGGCCGGCCGACGAGGCGCTCCTGCGGCGCCTCGGCGAGCTTCAGGAGCGCTTCAACACGCGCGGCGGCTATCGCCTGACGTCGGATGCCGAGAAGATCCTCGCGGGGCTCGGCTTCGCGCAGGGCCAGCTCGCGATGCCGGTCAACCGCCTGAGCGGCGGCGAACAGACCAAGGCGGCCCTCGCCCGCATTCTGCTCCAGGAGCCCGACATCCTGCTTCTGGACGAGCCCACGAACCACCTCGACATCTGGGCCACCGAATGGCTCGAGGGTTATCTCCTCCGCTCGCGCGCGGCCGCGCTGATCGTCTCGCACGACCGCTACTTTCTCGACCGCGTCGCCGGAAAGGTCGTCGAGCTCGCGTTCGGCCGGACCACCGTCTTCCGCGGCAACTACGCGGCCTACGTCGAGCAGCGCGATCTGGCGCGGCTCGCCCACGAGCGCGTGTACGCCAAGCAGCGGGCGCAAATCCTGAAGGAGGAGGACTTCATCCGCCGCTATCATTACGGCCAGCGCGCCCGCGAGGCCCGCGGCCGGCAGAAGAAGCTCGACCGCATGGAGCGGCTGCAGAAGCCCGAGGCCGAGCACGCCTGGACCCTCAGGCTCCAGTCGGCCAGGGACAAGGCCGAGAAGATCGTGCGCATGCGGGGCGTCGCCAAGCGCTTCGGGGACAGGGAGCTCTTCCGCGACGTCGACTTCGAGATCCCGCGCGGCGGCCGCATCGGCCTGATCGGGCCGAACGGCGCCGGCAAGACGACGTTCCTGCGGGTCCTGCTCGGCGAGGAGCCGCCGAGCGAGGGCACGGTCGAGCGCGGCAAGGTGACGGTCGGGTACTACGACCAGCACCAGCGCTCGCTCGACGATTCCACGACGGTGCTCGGCGCGATCGGCGCCGTCCATCCCGAGTGGACGCTCAAGCAGCTCCGCTCGGCGGCGGGGCGGTTTCTCTTCTCGGGCGACGACGTGCTGAAGCCGGTCGCCGCGCTCTCGGGCGGCGAGCGCGCCCGCCTGGCTCTGGCGGCGCTGGTCCTCTCGGGGCCGTCGTTCCTCGTCCTCGACGAGCCGACGAACCACCTCGACATCCCGGCGCGCGAGGCCGTCGAGGACGCGCTCGACGGGTTCGACGGCACCGTGCTCATCGTGACGCACGATCGCTCGCTTCTGGACGCGGTCGTCGAAACCCTGATCGTCATCAAGGACGGCGACGTGCGGATGCACATGGGCGACTACACCGGCTGGCGCGCCCGCGTGGACAGGGAGGCCGCGGAGCGCGCCGAGCGGGAGGAGGAGGAGACCGGTCCCGCGGCGAGCGAGGCGCACCGCACGGCCGTCAAGGAGCGCGAGCGGGAGCGCCGCCGCCGCGAGCGCAAGCTCGCCGAAATTCACGACCGCATCGAGAAGCTCGAGGCACGCCACGCGGAGCTCATGCGCGCCTTCGAGGACCACGGCACCTACCGCGACATGGAGCGCGTGAAGAGCATGCAGGCCGAGGCCGAGGATCTCTCGGCCGAGATCAAGGCCGCCTACCGCGACTGGGAGGCGCTGGAGCGCGAGGAGCGGGCGGGCAATTGAGACGGGCGCGGGCGCCCGCTGCGCCCGTTACGCAGCGCAGCCGCAGCCTGGACCTCGGCACCATCGTGAGGGTGAGGCATGACCTCCGTGCCGGTTTCCCCGCGTCGAGGTCCTGGCGAGCACCCCGTCACTTGCGGAGTTTCGGCATCCAGGCGCGGCGAGATCTCGGGGACGCGAGAGCTATCTCTGTCCCCTTTTCTCATCTGTCTTATTCTGGCGCGTACGCCTTGTCAAGTATGCCGACATCCTCGGTGGCATACATCTCGACCGCGCGAGTACTCCCATTACGCAACACATCTTCTGCTATCACCAGGCCGACACAATCTCCCACTCTCGCCGGGCCGACCAGTTCTATGCCATCAATAGTCGGGCCTGCCCGAAACAA
>JBFZCA010000451.1:0-7484 GCA_041308205.1 Planctomycetota bacterium
ACGGGCACCGGAGTCCTGGCCGCGGAGGTGCTGCGGCTGGCGCCCCGCGCCACCGTCATCGGGGCCGACTTCGCCATGCCCATGATCCGCGCGGGAATGGCGTCGCGACCCTTGCCGCGCCTCCTGTGGTGCCAGGCCGACGCGCTGCTCCTGCCGTTTCCCGGCGACTGCTTCGACGCCGTGCTCTCCGCGTTCCTGCTGAGGAACGCCGGCGACCTCGACGGCGCCATCAGGGAGCAGGCCCGCGTCGTCAAGCCCGGCGGCCGCGTCGTGTGCCTGGAAAGCTCGCCGCGGCGGCCGGGGCCGCTGCGCCCCCTCGCGCGGTGGTACATGCGCCGCATCATACCGCTCGTCGCCGCGCTCCTGGCCGGCGACGTGCCCGCCTACAAGTACCTTGCGGATTCGACGGCCGCGTTTCTCCCCCCCGCAGCGCTCGCGCAGGCGCTCGAGCGCGCCGGCCTGCGCCTCATCTCCGTCCGTGCCTTCATGGCGGGAACGGTGGCGCTGCACACGGCCCGAAAACCCGAGGAGGCGTCGCGCCCATGACCGCACGCGCCGCCTGGCTGCTCGCGATCCGCCCGAAAACCCTGCCCGCGGCCATCGCGCCCGTATTGGTCGGCAGCGCGTTCGCGGCGGCCGATCGGGTCTTCGCTCCGCTGCCCGCGCTCGCGGCGCTTGCCGGCGCCCTGCTCCTCCAGATCGGCGTCAACCTCGCGAACGACTACTTCGACTGCGTCAAGGGCATCGACGGGACCGAGCGTCTCGGCCCCGTGCGCGCGGCCGCATCGGGGCTGATTCCGCTGCCGCGTCTCAGGCTCGGCATCGCCCTCGATTTCGGCCTCGCGCTCCTCATCGGCCTGTACCTGACGGCCGTGGGCGGCTGGCCCGTTCTCGCCATCGGCGTCGCGTCGATGCTCGCCGCGCTCCTCTACAGCGGCGGGCCGGCGCCCCTCGCATCGCTCGGCCTCGGCGATGCGTTCGTCTTCGCCTTCTTCGGCCTGGCAGGCGTCTGCGGCACGTACTACGTCCAGGCGCAGGCGATGACGCGGGCCGTCGTCATCGCCGCGCTGCCGGTCGGGGCCCTGATCACGGCGATTCTCGTCGTCAACAACCTCAGGGACATCGCAACCGACGCCGCGGCCGGGAAGCGCACGCTCGCCGTCATCCTCGGCCCCGCCGGCGCGCGCATCGAGTACGCGCTCCTCGTCCTCGGGAGCTACGCCGCGCCGATCGCGCTCCTCGCGCGCGGCGATGCCGGTCCGCGGGTCCTTCTGCCCCTGGCCTCCCTGCCCCTGGCCGCGTATCTCGTCCGCGCCGTGTGCCGCGGGGAAGGCCGCGCCCTGAACCGCGTGCTGGCCGGCTCCGCCGCGCACGCCCTGCTCTTCAGCGCGCTGCTCGCGGCCGGCGTGATGCGGTGACGCACACCGGGCCCGGAGAGCCGCGCCGGCGACGGCGAATCGCGCGCTCGTTGTCGGCGACGACCTTTCCGATCCGCCACAGAGAAAACCGAGGACACGAAGAACGGAACGTGCGACGGCGTGTCACTCCGTATCCTCTGGAGTACTCGCGTTCCACCGCCGTATTCCTCTCTATGTTCCTGCTCCGTGTCCTCCGTGTCTCTGCGGTTTCTTCCGTCGCAGTCCCCGCGCCTTCGCGCCCCCGCGGCTGTTGTCGTGTTCCGGACGCGCGCCCCGCCGGCCCGCCTCACTCGCCCTTGGGCGCCGCCAGATCGATCGCGACGATGCGCGTCTCGCCGAGGTTCCACAGCCTGAGGACGATCTGATCGTCGCCGTTGCGCAGCGCCGCATCCATCGCCGCCCGGACATCGTGCACGTTCTTGAGCGCGCCGGCCCCGATGTGCGTGAGGATCTCGTACGGCCGCACGGACCTGACCGCCGCCTTGCCGCCCGGCTCGACCATGGAGATCACGACGCCCGGGGCATCCGGCTCGAGGCGCAGCGCGTCGCGGACCTCGTAGGTGAGATTCCTGACGTACAGGCCGAGCGTGCGCTCCTTGAGCTTCTCGGCGCTCTCGAAGTCATCCGGCCCCTCCTCGAGCACGAGGTCGGCCTGCGTCTCCCGCCCGCCGCGCAGGTACGTGAGCGTCACCTTCTTGCCGGGGCCGATCCTCGTCAGGAGCGCCGTGAGGTAGTTGCGCGCGGGCCGCCAGAGGCGGGAGGGCTCGATGCCGTCCTCGTCCTCATCGCGCATCGACCGCCCCCAGGAGAACGACGGCCCCCCGCCGGAGCGCCGCGCCGCGAGCTCGACCGGCCGGTCCGCGCCCTCCTGCGCGAGCCTGAGCAGGATGTCGCCGCGCGCCACGCCGATGCGCTCGGCGGGCGAGCGCGCGTACACGTGCGACACGACCAGCCCGATCCTGCCCTCGCGCGTGGGGCCGAGAAGCTGCCTGAGCTCCATGAGCTCCCGGGACACCGGTTGGAACTCGATGCCCAGCCACACGGGCCGCTTCTCCTCGCGGGCCGGCCGCGGGCGGGCAAGAGGATCGAAGGCCTGCTCGGGGGCGGCGAGCATCGGCGCGAGCCGGCGCAGCGAGGCGACCTGTTGCCACTGCCGCGCCGCGGTCGGCGAATCCACCGTCCTGCGAACGAGGTAGAACCCGGTGAGCCCGCCCTCGACATCGAAGAGCATCGCCGGCGCGCTCACGCGCGTGACCAGATCCGGCATTTCCTCCTCGCCCATGCCGATCCTGACGTTGAAATAGCGGTTGTACTCGGTCTCCTGGTACAGGCGCCCGAAACGCTGCTCGGCGCGATGGACAAGCAACAGCTTCCCGCGGCGCGGCGCGGCATCCCCGCGCAGCTCGAAGGGTTCGACGCCCTCGGCGCCGCCGATGAGCAGCGCGCCCCACTGCGCGAACATGCCGAGGAACGGCGCCTCCTGCTCGCGGGCGCCGGAGGTCACCGTGATCCTGGTGATCTGGTGCGCCTGCTCGCGCGTCATGTCGATCGGCACGAAGAAACGGCCGCCGCCGATGGCGATGCCGTAGCACACGAGCACCTTCTGTTCCTCGTACTCGCGCGAGTAGAACCAGTCTCCCTCCTCCTCCTCATCCTTGACGTTGCGCAGGTGGATCTGGACCTTGCGCACGCGCGCGGCCACGCGCGCATCGAGCGCGCCGCACAGGCTCCGCCACCCTTCCGCATCGATGCGCGCGCCCGCGCGAAGCTGCGCCGGGTTGTAGGTCGTGAGGCCTCCCGGGCCGTCCCACAGGTCGTACTCGGTCTGGAACCCCACGGCCGCGCCCGCGCCGTTCAGAAGCAGCGCGCCGCCGAAAGGAGCGTCCTCGGTCTTCAGGCCGAAGAAGGCCCGGTACTCGGGCTCCGGGCCGAGCGGCACGAGCTCCACCAGCGCGGGCGAGATCTGAAGATACCGGTCGCGGCTCACGAGCATGACCTCGACGCGGTAGAACGGGTCGCCGAGCGCGAAACGCGCTTCCTGGAATTCGACGTACGGGACGGGGCTCTCGGGCGCGGCGCGCGGCGCGAACAGCAGCGCGTTCCAGTCGACGAACACGGCGCCCGGCGCGAGCGCGACCTTGCGGCCGTCGTGATGCTCGGCCTCGACCCTGGCGACGCGCCACAGGGGCATGTACGGATCCGCGCAGAGCACGCTGCCGTCGCGGTCGACGGTGATGCCGGTCCACTTGAACGACATCGTGCCCTCGTAGTAGCGCTCGGCGAGGTTCTCCTCCTCATCGCCGCTCTCGCCCGGGATCGACCTCGTATCCGGGCCGAACCAGAAGGCAAGCCGCACGAAGCACTCGCCCGATTTCTGCGCCTGCGCTGCGATCGGCTCGGGAATCCCGGCCGCGCCCCACGTGAGACTCGCGAATACCAGCGTCAGCATGGTCAGAAGCTCTCCTTGGCGCCGGGCTTGGCCGCGCCCTCCTGGCTCTGGCGGTTGAAGTCCAGGGCGACCCACTGCGTGTAGCCGCCGCGCAGCACCTCGCACAGCACCTTGCGCCTGCCCTGCGGCAGGGTGCTCACGCGCTGATACGCCCTGAGCGCGGCCGCCAGATCCGGTATGTCCTCATCGTCGACCTTCTGCAGGATGTCGCTCGACCGCAGGCCGCTGGCCGCCGCGTTGCCGCCCTCCTTGACGCCCTGGATGAAAACGCCCTGCGGCTGAAAGTACGCCAGGAAGCGGTCGGTGTGCCGGTTGATCTCCTTGAGCGTCAGGTCCCATTCCTTGAGCTCGAGGTCATCGCCCTCGATCTTGCCCTGGGCGACCGGGACGAGCGCCGCCGCGGCTTCCTTCCCGCCCCGCACGTACACGATCTCGGCGGGCCGGCCGGGCGCCAAGGCGGCCAGGAGCCTCCGCAGCGCGGGAAGGTCCTCCATGTACATGCCGGAAACCTCCACGCCGTTGATGCGCAGCATACGGTCGCCCATCGCGAGACCCGCCTGCTCGGCGGGCGAGCGGCGGTCGACGCTCGCCACCATGACGCCCCGCTCGGCGGGAATGAAGATGCTCTTCTCGAAATCGCGCAGCGGCTGGAGCTGAACGCCGGTCCAGCTTCGCGGCACGTGGCCGTGGCGCGTGATCGCGTCGATCACCTCCTTGACGCGGTCGACCGGAATGGCGAATCCGATGTTGTCGGCGAGGAAGACGCCGCGCGCGTTGATGCCGACGACCTCGCCGCGCACGTTGACGAGCGGCCCGCCGCTGTTCCCGGGGTTGATCGCCGCGTCGGTCTGGATCCAGAGGTTGTACGGCGAGGCGCCCAGATAGCGGCGCGTGTTGCTCACGATGCCGAGCGACACCGACCTCACGAAGCCGAACGGCGCGCCCATGGCCATCACGAACTGCCCTTCCCGCAGGCTCTCGGAATCCCCGAGCGGCACCCACGGCGACTTCTCTCCCGGACGCAGCGCGAGCTTGAGGAGCGCCAGGTCGGTATCCCTGTCGTACCCGAGCATCGTGGCCGAAACCTCGCGCCGGTCGGACAGGACGCAGCGAATCTCGATGGCCTTCTCGGACACGTGGTGGTTCGTCACGACGATCCCGTCCTCGGAGATGATGACCCCGCTGCCGTAGACGATGACCTTGCGCTTCTCGCCTTCCTCGAAGCTCTCCTGGATGGGCTTGACGAAGACGACGCCGGGAAAGACGCGCTCCTGCGTCTCGGCGATCACGCGTTCGAACTCGACCTGCGCCTGCGCGCACAGGAACGCGCGCGCCGCGCACAGCGCCACCACACACGCGATGCATCGCATGGCTCCACCTCCGGTGTTCGGCCGCCGCGCCGGCGCGTGCGGACCTTCCGCTCTCCGCGCCGCCCGCCTCGACGCACGCGGTCGGCCCTCGCATAATCACATTATATGTCGACTTTCCCGGACCAAGAACTTGCATGTTTTCGGCCCGCGGCGGGCCCTGCCGCGCCGGGCGCCGATTGATTCGCCCCCCGCCGGAGAGTATCCTTGAGGCTCGTTCGTCGTACGGCCCGGAGACGCCATGAAGCCCGAGGCGAAGATCAAGACCCGCGCGGAGCTCGCGCGCCTCGTCCCCGCCCTCAAGCGGCAGGGCAGGACGATCGGCCTCACCAACGGGGTGTTCGACCTGCTCCACTGGGGCCACGCCGCCTATCTGGCCGAGGCGCGCGCCCTCTGCGATGTCCTCATCGTGAGCTGCAACACCGACGCGTCGGTCAGGAGATACAAGGGCGACGCGCGGCCGCTCGTGCCGCTCCGCGAGCGGCAACGCCTCATCGCGTCGCTCGAGTCCGTGAGCTTCGTCACGAGCCACGGCGAGCGCCGCATGCGCAGGACGCTCGAGGCGCTCGAGCCCGACCTGTACATCAAGGGCGGGGACTACGACCTGCGCGCGCTCACATCGCGCGCGGTCGTCGAGGCGTACGGCGGCAAGACGGTCGTCCTGTCGCTCGCCGAGGGCCTTTCCACGACCGCCCTCATCAACCGGGCCGCCGAGGCGGCCTTCAGGGAGGGCCGCTTCCTGCCCGGCCCCGGCATGCCGAGGAGGCCCGCGGCGTTTCTCGACCGCGACGGCGTCATCCTCGCGCCCGTGCCGCACATCCACGAACCGGAGAAGGCGGCGCTGATGCCGGGCGCGGCGGCTGGCCTGCGGCTCCTCGCGCGCAAAGGCTTCCGGCTGATCATCGTCACCAACCAGCCCGGCATCGGCATGGGATACTTCACCATGGAGGACTTCTTCCGCGTCAACTCGCGCATGCTGGGGCTGCTCGCGAGGGAAGGCGTTCGCATCGATGCGGTCTACTTCTGCCCCCACAGCCCGGCGCGGGGCTGCGCGTGCCGGAAGCCCGCAACCGGCCTGCTCGTGCGCGCGCTCGCCGAGCAGCCGATCGTACGGCGCGGGAGCCTGTTCTTCGGCGACCGCGAGGCCGACATGCTGGCGGCGCGGCGTTTCAGGATCCCCGGCGTCCTGGTCGGCCCCGGAGACACGGCCGCCGCCGCGCGCCATGCCGCCGCGCGCGGGAACGACCTCCTCGCCGCCGCGCGCCGAGGAGTGACGCTCGAGCGGATTGTGGGGTAATCTAAGGGGTCTGACGAACAACCCCCGTGCCGCAGGGAGGCGGCGTCTATGCTGGTGCTGAAACTCATACGCAAGTTCTTCCGGGGGCTCGCGGGCGCGGAATCGCCCACGCAGATCGCCCTGGGGTTCGGGCTCGGCCTCATGCTCGGCCTCGTTCCGTTCGCATCGGGATTCGCGATCGCGCTGATCGCCGCCATCTTCATCTTCAAGATCAGCTTCCCCTTCGCGTTCGGCGTCATGGCGATCGCGCAGATCTGCCGCGCGTCCTTCCTCGGCGACCTGTGCGGCGCGACCGGCTACTGGGCGCTCGAGTCCCTGCCGCTCGAGGGCTTCTGGGCATGGGTCTTGAACCTGCCCGTCATCGGCCTGCTGAGCCTCGACCGCTACGTCGTCATGGGCGGCGCGCTCATCGGCACGGCCGCGGGCGCCGCGCTGTTCTTTCCCGTCCGGTGGGGCGTCGGACGCTACCGCGATGTCGTCGTCGCGCGGCTCTCCAAGTCGAAGCTCTTCAAGACGATCACCAATCTGTGGATCATGCGCGCCCTCAAGTGGCTGCTCATCGGATCCGGAAACTGAGGGAGGCACGCACATGAAACGCTTGCTGCCGTTCAGGCTCTCCGTCGCGATTCCCGTTCTCGTGATTCTCGCCGCCGCCGCCGGGCTCCTCATGAGCCCGTTCGCCAAGAAGTTCGCCGAGCAGGGCGCAACGGCCGCGTTCGGGACGCCCGTCACGTTCTCGTCGCTCAGCGTGAGCCCCTGGAGCGGCACGCTCTCGTTCTCCGATCTCGCGGTCGCGGACAAGCAGCGGCCGGGGGAGAACGTGCTCGCCGCCGCACGGGGCACCGGCACGCTCTCGCTCTACGAGCTTCTGCGCGGCCGCGCCGTGATCGACACCATGACGCTCACGACCGTCCGCATGCACGTCGTGCGCAACGAGGACGGCACGTTCAACA
>JBFZCA010000452.1:0-3402 GCA_041308205.1 Planctomycetota bacterium
CGACACGGCGCGGCGCCGGGCGCCATCTACGAGATCGCGGACCCGCTCGCCGCGGGCCGGTCGGGGACGATCAGGCCGAGCGCCGTGCCGTCCTTGGCGGCAAGCAGCATGCCGTGCGACTCGACGCCGCGGATCTTCGCCGGCGCGAGGTTGGCCACGATGACGATATCCCTGCCGACGAGCTCCTCGGGCGCGTAGTGCTGCGCCACACCGGCGACGATCCGCCGCTCGGCGCCGCCGACATCGATCGTGAGCGCGAGAAGCTTGTCGGCGCCCTCGACCTTCTCTGCGGCAAGAACCTTCGCGGTCTTGAGCTCGATCTGCTTGAAGCGATCGAACGACAGGAGCGGCTTCTCGGCGAGCGGCGGCGCCGGCTTCTCCGCGGGCGGCGGCGGCTTCTCCGCGACGCCCTCCGGGCGCTCCTGCGCCGCGATGCGCGGGAAGAGCGCATCGATTTCCACGACCTCGGCCCCCGGCGCGAGGACGCCCCACCGTGTAAGCTGCTCGATCTCGATACGGTCGGCCGCATTGCCGGTCAGGCCGATCGCCTTCCTGAGCGCGGTCATGCGCGCGGGCATGATGGGCGCAAGCAGCCCCGAAATGATGCGCAGCGCCTCGGCGCCGTGGTACAGAACCGTGGCGAGACGCTCGCGGTTGCCCTCCTTGGCGAGTCTCCACGGCGCGGTCTTGTCGATGTACCGGTTGCCGGCCCTGACCGCCTCGAGCACGCGCTCGATGCCGCGGTCGATCTTCATGCCGATGATGCTCTCCTTCATGGCGCCGACGGCGCCGAGCACGTTCTCCTTGAAGACCGCCTCCGCCTCCGTTGCCGCCCCCGGCGCGGGGATGACGCCCCCCGCCTGCGCCGCGGTCAGCTTCACGATGCGGCTCACGAGATTCCCCAGGTCGTTTGCCAGATCGTTGTTGTAGCGGGTGATGAAGAGCTCCTCGGTGAAGCCCGCGTCCTGGCCGAGCGACATCTCGGCCATGAGAAAGTACCTGAACGCATCGACGCCGTAGCGATCGGCCATGTCCATGGGATTGACGACGTTGCCGCGCGACTTGCTCATCTTGTCGGCGCCGGCCAGCCACCACCCGTGCGCGAAGACGGTGCGCGGCAGCTCCACGCCCATGGCCTTGAGCATGATCGGCCAGTAGACCGTGTGGGTCGTGAGGATGTCCTTGCCGATGAGGTGGCACGCCGCCGGCCACCGGCGCGCGAACGCGGCCGGATCGCGGCGGTACCCCACCGCGCTGATGTAGTTGACGAGCGCGTCGAACCAGACATAGCACACGTAGTCCTTGTCGAACGGCAGCTCGATGCCCCAGGCGAGGCGCGACTTCGGCCGCGAGATGCACAGATCGCCGAGCGGCCTGCGGAGAAATCCGAGCGTCTCGTTGCGCCGGAAATCGGGCTGGATGAATGCGGGATGCGCCTCGATGTGCTCGATGAGCCACCGCTGGTAGCGGCGCATCGCGAAGAAGTAGCTCGTCTCGACCAGCTCCTCCGTCTCGCGGCGGCACTCGGGGCACAGGCGCCCCTCGACGAGGTCCTTGTCGGTGAAGAAGCGCTCGTCGTGGACGCAGTACCTCCCGCGGTACTCGGCCTTGTAGATCTCGCCGCGGTCGTACAGGTCCTGGAGGATCTCCCGGACCACCTCGGTATGGCGCTTCTCGGTCGTGCGGATGAAGTCGTCGTGCGTGATCTGGAGCTTCTTCCAGAGCTCCTTGAAGCGCACCACGGTCGCGTCGCACTGCTCGATGGGCGCGAGCCCGTGCTGGAGCGCGGCCTTCTGGACCTTCTGGCCGTGCTCATCGGTGCCGGTCAGGAAGAACGTGTCCTTGCCCATGAGACGGTGATAGCGCGCGAGCACGTCGGCGAGCACCGTCGTGTAGGCGTGCCCGATGTGGGGCTTGTCGTTCACGTAGTAGATGGGAGTCGTGATGTAGAATGTATCGTCTGTCATCGGTTGCCTTCTCCGAGTGCGGGCTTCGCCCGAGCTGATGCCGGCGTGCTCAGTGTAGTGTACGTATCGGCTCGGGCGCAACCCCGAACTTGAACCGCGATTCCCGAAGCGTTACCATACGGGGGTCATGAACACGACAGGCAAAGGAGGTCTCGCGGTGGAACAGAAGAAGCTCTGCAGCCGACGCAGCTTTGTCAGGCACGCCGGCGCGGCGACCGGTCTGGGCTTGAGCGCCATGCTCTGGTCGCGGCGCGTGCTCGGCGCCGAGAAACGCATCCGGTGCGGCTTCATCGGCGTGGGAAGCCGCGGCACGGCGCTCCTGCGCGCCCTGGTCAAGGTGCCCGATGCCGAGATCGGCATGCTCTGCGACATCCAGGCGATCGAGGCCAAGAAGGCCCTCGAGGAGATCAAGAAGAGCAAGGTCCCCTATGCCGCCGACGTGACCGCCGTGAACGACTGGCGCGAGGTGATCGACAACAAGAGCCTGGACGCGCTCTTCATCGCCACGCCGCAGCACCTGCACGTGCCGATGGCGCTCGAGGCCGTCGATGCGAAGCGCGCCGTGTACTGCGAGAAGGCGCTCGGCTACACGATTCAGGAGTGCTTCGACATTCAGAAGGCCGTCGAGAAGGCCGGCACGGTCTTCCAGGTCGGCCACCAGCGCCACTACAGCGAGATGTACATCAACGCCAAGAAGATGATCGATGCCGGCGAGATCGGCAGGATCACGCAGATCCGCGGCCAGTGGCACCGCAACAGCGAGGACCGCCGGCCCTGCATCGACCCGGCGATGGACCGCCTGATCAACTGGCGCGTGTACAGCGAGTTCTCGGGCGGCCTCATGTCCGAGTTCGGCGCCCACCAGATCGATGTGGTCAACTGGTACCTGGGCGCGCCTCCCGTCGCCGTGTTCGCCGCGGGCGGCATCGACTGGTACCAGGACGGCCGCGACAGCTACGACAACATGTCGGCGATCTTCCTGTACCCCAACGGCGTCAAGTTCGTCTACACGACGATCCTCACCAGTTCCTTCAACGACGCCCTCGAGGTCTTCATGGGCGACATGGGCACGATCGAGACATCGATCCTCTTCGGCGGCCGGCTCTTCCCCGAGCCCAAGAAGATCGCCGGCGCCCAGGCCGTCGGCACGCCGGTCCCCTGCCACCAGTGCTCCGCGGAAAGCGACCCGGATTTCCACAGCGTGATTCCCGGAAGCGCGCCGCGCCAGCCCTGCAAGGTCAAGAGCGAGGAGCGGGGCGCGCATTCCCCGACCGAGAACCTCAATGCCGTCAAGGCGTTCATCGCCTGCTGCCAGGCCGACAAGAAGCCCGACGCGGACGTCAAGGTCGGCGTCGAGGCGGCGGTGCCCGCCCTCATGGCCAACCTCTCGATGCGGGAGAACCGCACGGTGTTCTGGTCGGAGTTCGTGTAGAAG
>JBFZCA010000453.1:0-4569 GCA_041308205.1 Planctomycetota bacterium
GGGCGCCTCCCGCGCCGTTTCGCGCGACAGCATGTGCAGGCACACGCCGGCCGCGACGGCAACGGCGCCGCCCGCGAGCGCGTACCGAAAAAGCCGCGCGCGACGCGTGCGCCGGGCGGCCTCATGTGCTCTGGTCGTGCGAGTTCCCACCTGCCGCCGAGTGTAGCGGCAGAAGCCGCAGCCAACAACGGCCCACCGTCATGCCACGCGCGGGGCGTGTGCACAGTCAGAAATCGGGGACGCAGAAATCGGTGACTGTCCCCGGATTCTCCCCGGATTCTCAGCGGGGCGCGTACCGGCGATAGAGCGCGCCGAGCCACCATGCGCTCGACGGAACGAGCCCCTGCTGCGCCGCCCACACCTCCTGGCAGGACTTGCCGCGATTGGCGAGCGCGTAGAACGGAATCGCCGTGAACGGCCGCCCCGAGGCCGTGACGCCTTTCACCGCCGTGATGCCGCCCAGCATGTCCGGGCGGCGCTCGCACGTGAACGCCGGGTCGGCGCCGAGGACGAGCGCCGCGTCCCCGCCGTTGTCCAGGCCCTCGAAGGCGTAGACGAGCGGCCCCCGCTGGAGCGCGACCTTGCCCTCGCAGGCGCGCATGTTGGGATGCGCTTCGATTCTCTCGACCGGCATGGCGAGCGCGAGGTCGATCCTGTCGCCCGTCCGCCACACGCGCGCGAGACGCGCGTAGCCGTCCTCGCCGCGCGGGAGCGGATCGATGCGCGCCCCGTTGAGCCGCAGCTCCGCCGCCGCGCACCATCCCGGAATCCGCACGTTGAGCGCGAACTCCTGCGGCGACGCGACCTTGACCGCCAAGGCGACCTCGCCCTCCCAGGGGTACTCGGTGGCAACGGCGAGCTCGACCGCGCCGGCGGCAAGCGGCACGCGCGCAACGCCGCCGGCGAAGAGATTGACGAAGATCTCGGCATCGCCGTGCGCGTAGGCGTAGCGCCCTATCTGCAGAATCGTGCGCGAGAGGTTGGGCGGGCAGCAGACCCACGAGTTGTAGCGCGGATTGTCCCTGTCGCTGAGCGGGTTCCCGTAGTAGCTCGACGTGCCGTCGAGCGCGATCCCGTGCAGCACCGCGTTGTACAGCACGCGCTCGAGCGCATCGGCGCATTCGGCGCGCCGTTCGAGGAGGAACATTCGCTGGGCAAAATCGGCGAGCCCGCAGGCCGCGCACGACTCCAGGTAGCCATCGTTCGGAAGCTCGTAGTCCTCGCCGATCGCCTCGTGCTCGCGGCGCGGGCCGATGCCGCCCGTCACGTACATGCGCCGCCCGGCGAGACTCCGCCAGAAGCGCTCCGCGGCGCGCACGTAGTCGCAGTCGCCCGTCGCGAGCGCCAGGTCGGCGACGCCCGTCGCGAAGAACACCGCGCGCACGGCGTGCCCCTCGAGCGTCTGCTGTTCTCTCAGCGGCACGTGGTCCTGGAAGTACGCGCGCGGCGTGTCGCTCACGGGTTTCACCGCGCCGCGGCCTCGCCACTCGACGAAGGCCCTGGCGAGCGCGAGGTAGCGCTCGTCCGGAACGACGCGGTAGAGCTCCACGAGCGCCATCTCGAGCTCCGCGTGGCCGCAGAACCCGGGCGCCGCGCCCGGCCCCAGGAACTGCGCGTATGCCTGCTCGGCCGCGCGGCACGCGATATCGAGGAACGCGCGCGCCCCCGTGCTCGCGTGGTGCTCGATCGCGGCCTCGATCATGTGCCCGAGCACGTACCCGTCGTGGGAGCCGTCGAGAAACGCGGGGTCCCAGGGCGGTTTCCCCGCGTTCGTGATGTAGGCATGCACGTAGCCGTCGGGCCGCTGCGCCCCGGCTATGCGTGCGATGATCGCCTCCAGCCTCGCCTCGAGCGCGGGATCGGGCGCGAGCGCGAGCGCGTAGGCGCAGGTTTCCATGACCTTGTAGAGATTGGCCTCGCCCCACGTCCCGTTGGGCTCGCCCTCGACGCGCTCGCCGCCCGCGCGCGCCAGCGCCCGAATCTCGCCTTCCACGTACTGCCAGGAGTGCGGAATGGCGCGCTCGCGCACGGTGCGCAGCTTCGGAGCCCAGAACGAATCGCGCACCTCCACGTTGCGCACGGGCAGGAGCCTGAGACCCGATGCGGATGCGCGCGCCGGCAGCTCGGCGGCATCGAGCGCGCGTGACCGGATGCGCACGAGGAGCACGCACGGAGCCGGCATCCGGAGCGCGATCCTGACCGTCCCTCCCGGAACGACGCCGGCGGACACGGGCTCGAGATCTCGCGCCGCGTCCAGGCGCGACGCGCTCCAGTACCGCACGCCTTCCCACGGAATCGCGTCGACCGCGATCGCGCCCGATGCGGCCCCGGCGCGGTAGTTGGCGACGAGCACGTTCACGCACGTCTTCTCGACGTTCATGCCGGCAAGGACCGCGGTCGCCCCCGGCGCGGCGCCCTCGGCCGCCACGCGGCACGGAGTCTCCAGGAGCGCTCTGAACGCCCTCAGCGCGTGGAAGCTCTTCTTCGGCACACCGTCGCGCGAGAAGAGGCCGAAGGGGTTCGTGTCGCCGCTGTAGAGGTTCGCCGCATCGACCGGGCAGTCCTGGAGATACGCGAGCACGCAGGCGACGAACGCGGCGCCCTCGATTCCGGCCAGGCGCCCGTACCAGCGCTCGCGGGCCGGGCCGGCTGCGCCGAGGAGCGGCGTCCAGTCGTCGTCGGGCAGATGGTTCCACTCGTTGAGGTGGACCTCCGCTCCCGCGAAACCGCGCGCATCGAGCCAGCGCCGGATCGCGTGCGCCTTCTTGACGTAGAGCGAGGGGTCGTTCGTGTACGTGTGCCAGGAGAAGAAGTCGAGCGGCGCGGCGTGCTCGCGGCAGTACGCCGCGAAGCCCTCGAGAAACGGCGTCGCGCGAAGCTGTCCATCGACCACGTCGCCGGTCGCGCCCACCGAAGGGCCGCCCACCTCGAGGTCCGGGAAGCGCGCCTTGATGGCCCTGGCCGCGGTCGCGTAGAGCCGGTAGTACTCCTCCTCCGTGCCCGTCCACATGGCGGGGCGGTTCTCGGGCTCGTTCCAGATCTCCCAGTAGCGGATGCCGCGCCGTTCTCCGCCCGCCCAGCCCTCGTTGTAGTGCCGGATGACGCCGATGCAGGCGGCGGCCCACCTGTCGAAGTCGGCGGGCGGCGCGACGAAACTCTTCCGCCGGCGATGCTCGATGCTCTCGCCGAGCCGGTACACGATGCCCGCCCCGGCGCCGATGATGGCGTCGATGTACGCATCCGTGAGCGCGAAGCGGTAGCTCGCGGGATCCTCCGGATCGGCGCGCAGGTCCGGGAAGACGGCGTGCACGTCGACGACGTCCGGGTCGGGAAACTCGCTGTCGTGGAGCCGCACAAGCGGCACCGCGAGCTCGCGCCAGTACGCCGACACATCGACCGTCTCGCCGAAGTTCAGGGGGCCGTTGTTGACGCCGTGCAGCGGCCGGATCGCCCCGGCGCCCTTCGCGCAGTCGACGCGCAGCTCGAGCGCCGTCTCGGCCGCGCCGGCCGCGGCCCACGCGCAGGCGAGCATGAATGTCGCGCGCAACGCCCCTCGGCCACGCATCGTTCGCATCGGTCCTCCTCGTTGCATGAACGCTTCCAGGCACTATACGGCCGGCGGCGGCGCCGCCGCAAGGCGTAGAGCCCCTCAGACGGCATCGGCGCACGCCGCAGCTTGCAAGGGCGGCGGCGATGCGGCACCATCGGGAGAGCGGCGCCATGCGCCGCACAGGAGGTGTCTCATGACGACGGCCATGTCTCTCGCGCTCAGCATTTCGCTCCTCGGCGCCGCGGGAGCTCCCCCCAAGAGTCCCCCCAAGAAGACCTTCGAGAGCGATGTCCTGAAGACCGCCAAGGGCGACATCACGCTCACCTTCGTCGGCCACGGCACGCTGATGCTCAAGTTCGGAGACAAGGTCGTGCACATCGACCCCGTGGGCCAGTACGCCGACTACGCGAAGCTGCCGAAGGCAGACCTGATCCTCATCACCCACGAGCACGGCGACCACCTCGACGCGCGGGCCATCGAGCAGGTCTCGACCGACAAGACCGAGATCGTGCTCACGGCGGCTTGCCGGGCGCAGCTCGGAAAGGGCACGGTGATGAAGAACGGCGACAAGTCGACCGCGGCGGGCTTCGCCATCGAGGCCGTGCCGGCGTACAACATCACGCACGCCCGCCCGGGCGGCGCGCCCTTTCACCCCAAGGGCAACGGCAACGGCTACGTGATCGCGTGCGGCGAGACGAGGATCTACGTCGCGGGCGACACCGAGAACATTCCCGAGATGGCGGCGCTCAAGGACATCCACGCCGCCTTCCTGCCGATGAACCTGCCCTTCACGATGACGCCGGAGATGGTCGCCGAGGCCGCCAAGACCTTCAAGCCGAAGATCCTCTACCCGTACCATTACGGCAAGACGAACCCGCAGGCCCTGGTCGACCTCCTCAAGGCGGAGAAGGACATCGAGGTGCGGATCCGGCAGCTCCAGTAGGCGGCGCTAGCCGTTGAGCGTCCAGCCCTGCCGGTACTTCTTGCGGATGAACTGCTCGGCCTCCGGGCAGTTCTTC
>JBFZCA010000454.1:0-3255 GCA_041308205.1 Planctomycetota bacterium
GGCCCGCGTCAAGGCCAGAGCTTACGACATCGTCGTCAACGGCTCGGAGATCGGCGGCGGGAGCATCCGCATGCACCGGCGCGAAACCCAGGAGGCGGCGTTCAAGGTCATCGACATCAACCCCGAGGAGGCGCGCGCGCGCTTCGGGTTCCTGCTGGACGGCCTGAGCTACGGTGCGCCGCCCCACGGCGGCATCGCCCTGGGCCTCGACCGCCTGGTCACGCTCCTCACCGGCGAGAGCTCGATCAGGGAAGTGATCGCGTTTCCGAAGACCCAGCGAGGAAGCTGCCTGCTGACCGAGGCGCCGGCCGCCGTGAGCGATGCCCAGCTCGCCGAGCTCGGCATCGCGCTCAGGCCGCCCCCCGCGCCCGACACGCGGACCCCGGCCTCTTGACATTCGCCTCCGCCGTCCCTACCATGGGATCTTTTGAGCCTCTGCGGCTTGTTACGATAAACGGAAGAGCGCTGCGTCCGGCCTGCCCGGGCGGAACCGGAGCGGGGATGCGGTGCCATTGCGATGCCGTGCTCGCGGGCCTTCGCAGGGCCCGGCGCACGCGCGTGCGAGGCAGCGACTGCGAGGTGAAAGTACTGAATGGCGTTCAGCAGACATGACAGTCCGCCCCAGTCCGATGACCGCAAGCGGGTCATCGACAGGCCTTCCGATCGGCAGATCAGGCTGATCGGCGACGACGGCGCCCAGGTGGGTATCGTCTCGGTGCGCGAGGCGTTGGCCATCGCGATGGAGAAGGGGCTCGATCTGGTGGAGATCGCGCCGCACCTGGATCCGCCGACGTGCAAGATCCTCGACTGGGGGCGCCACCAGTACCAGGCGACGAAGAAACGGCACAAGGCTCAGAAGGGCTCGGGATCGAAGAAACGCAAGGAGATCCAGATCCGGCCCAAGACCGATACGCACGATCTCGAGACGAAGCTCAGGCATGCGCAGCGCTTCCTCGAGGGCGGCCACAAGGTCATGGTGAGCCTCATATTCAGGGGGCGCGAGCTGAACTACATAGAGCAGGAGAGCGTGGTGCTGAGCGAATTCGCCAAGAAGCTCGAGAATCTCGCGAAGATCGAGCAGCCGGTGAAGCGCGAGGGGCGCAACCGCGTCAACCTGATACTGGCGCCCAAGTGAGCGGGCGCGCGGCGCCCGAGGACGAGCACGCACGCGAACGACGACTCGCACGACAAGAAGGAGCATCCCATGCCGAAGGTGAAAACGAACAAGTCGGTCAAGAAACGCATAAAGGTCACCGGAACCGGGAAACTCGTTCGGCGCAGTTCCAAGCTCAGGCACCTTCTCTCGGGCCGGACTTCCAAGCAGAAGCGCCGCCTCCGCAGGCCCACCGTGCTGGCGGCCGGGGACAGGAAGCGCATGCGAGTGCTGCTCGGCATCTAGCGGCCGCGCACGCAGAACGAAAGGAACACCGCCATGCCGAGAGTAAGGTATCGTGTCGCACGCCATCGCCGGCACAAGAAGGTCCTCAAGCGCTCCAAGGGATTCTGGGGCTCGCGCGCGGTCCTGTACCGCACGGCCATGGAAACGGCCGCCCGCGGCGACAAGTTCGCGACGATCCACCGGCGCAACAAGAAGCGCGACTTCAGGCGCCTCTGGGTGGCGCGCATCAACGCGGCCTGCCGCGCCCTGGGGATGACCTACTCCCAGTTCATCGCCGGGCTGAAGAAGGCCGACGTCGCCCTCAACCGCAAGGCGCTCGCCGATGTCGCGGTGCGCGACGGCGGCGCGTTCGCCAAGCTCGTCCAGCAGGCGAAGACCGCGCTCGCCGGATAGCGGCGGCGGCCGTCCGCGCGCGCATCGCCCCGCCGGCGCGGGGTCTTCCTTGGCACCGTCCTCCCCCTGGCCTATAATGCCGCACGGGCATAGCGCGCGGAGGATCGCATGAAACGTCTGCTCTTCCTTCTGCTTGTCGTCGCGGCCGGCGTGGGGGCGTACGGCTGGTACCGCGGCGAGCTGCCGCGCTGGGGCAGGGCGGCCAAGAGCCTCGTCGACCGCGTTCGTTCCGGGACCCCGATCGCGCTCGCGCCCGAGGAGGCCGGCGCGAAGCCCCCGGCGGGCGCCTCGGCGCGCATTCCGGACGACGCGCTCGCGGCCCTGAGAAGCGACGACACCTCCCGCAGGAACGCGGCCTGGGAGCAACTGTCGCGCCTCTACACGACCGACCCCGCCGCCCGCGACGCGCTGGCCCCGCACCTGGAGCGCTTCACGTCCGCCTACGTGCTCTCGGACTGGCGGGACGAGTCAGTGGCCGAGATCGTCAACGTGCGGCCCGGCTACAGCCTGGCGCGCATCGCCGACAGGCGCGGGACGACGGTCGACGCCATCAAGCGGATCAACAACCTGAACCGCGACACGATCCACCCGGGAGAGACGCTGAAGGTTCTCAACCGGCCGATCGAGATCTTCGTGTCCAAGCGCGAGTTCCGGCTGTGGGTGACCTACGGCGGGAGGTTCCTGAAGGAGATGCGCTGCGGCATCGGCAAGGGCAACCGCACCCCCGCGGGCACGTTCGTGATCGCGGAGAAGCAGCGCAACCCGGACTGGTCCCGTCCGGGGCAGCCCGTGATCCCGGCCGGCGATCCCGCCAACGAGCTCGGGTGCTGCTGGCTGGGGTTCGCCGAGACCCAGTACAAGGGCCTGGGCATCCACGAGGCGCGCGACGGGCGGGGCATCGGCCAGGAATCGTCCCAGGGTTGCATCAGGGTCGCAAGGGCCGATATCGACTTCCTCCACGACTTCGTGCCGTACCGGACCGTCGTGACCATCATGGAGTGAAAGCCGGCGGTTCGCACCGGTTTCGGCCGATACGATGGCAGCCGCGCCGCCGCCGCAAGAACCGCGGCAGGGGGTCTTGCATCGATGGCGGCGGGGTGTACAATTGCAGGCTTCCCGGGGTGTAGCTCAGCTTGGTTTAGAGCGCAGCGTTCGGGACGCTGAGGTCGGTGGTTCGAATCCACTCACCCCGACCATTCTCCGACGACTCTCGTTGCGGAAAGACGATCGACCATGGCGAACACGAAGAAACTGGACCGCAAGGCCCGCCAGATGGCGAAGCGGCAGTCGCGCCGCGCGCTCAAGGACAAGCTCGACGCCCTCTCGCGTCACGACCGGAAAGCGCTGAGGAAGTTCGAGGGCACGAAGACCGCGTTCTTCCGGCAGAAGGAAGCCGCCGCCGCGAAGGCGGCGGCGGAGCAGGCCGCCCAGGCCGCGGCGCCCCCGGCGAGCGCGTAACCCGC
>JBFZCA010000455.1:0-18065 GCA_041308205.1 Planctomycetota bacterium
CGAGATCGAGCGCACGCTTCAGGTTGTTGGCGGCCGCGCCGTTGTCGGTGCCCCAGTCCGAGTACCAGAGCGGGCGCGGGTCGTCCTTGTCGGCGGCCGCGATGATGAGCTTGACCGCGTCGTCGGTGTCGTCGTAACCGGCGACGGTGCGCTGCCACAAGAGCTCTTTCGCGGGATAGCGCGCATCGTGCCCGGCGAGGCTCGGCCGGCATTCGCCGTACGCATCGAGCAGCCGGCGGACGACGCCCAGGCCCGTGTCCTCCGGGTTCTTGTTTTCGGGGCGGCGCGTCGCCGGCCGGTTGGCGATGATACCCTCGACGTCCCACTCGTTGGCGTAGAGGAGAAACCGGACGAGCGACTGCTCGTCATCGGGATCTCCGCCCGCGTCGGTCTCGATGAGGACGCGCAGCCTCGCATCGGGATCGGCGGCAAGGGGGCAGGCTGCCGCAACGAGCACCAACGCCGACGCGCGAATGACGCTGCCGGCGCGGCGGCCGCATCGATGGTTCTTCCGGCGCATGCGTGCTGCGCTCCTTCCTTCGCGCGCCGCGCGTCCGCGCGCGGCTTCGCGCCTAGATTGTAATCGGAAGGCGCCGCCGGCGAAATCCGCGCGGCGCTCGTTGCGCCTTGATCGGCGGGCGCCGCGCGGACATACTGGAGCCGTGCGGAGACGCGCGAGGCCGCTTCCGAACCTCGAGAAGATGAAGGCGCTCGACGGCTACTACGCGTGGCGCAGGGCGCAGGCCAAGGCCGGCGCGACGCGATAGGAGGCATCCATGAACCCCGCCGTGCTCCTCGCAGCCGTCGCGCTCGCCGCTGCTCCGGCGCCGCCGGGACAACGGATGGCGTTCCCCGGGAAGGAGTGGGAGAAGGCGAGCCCCGAATCGCAGGGCGTCGATTCCGCGAAGCTGAAGCGCGCGATGGACGACCTGGCCGTTTGCCTGGCCGACCACGGCGGCGTGGCGACCGTCTTCATCGTTCGCGGCGGCCGCGTCATCTGGGAGGGAACGGAAAGCGACCGGCAGAACCCGCTCGCTTCGGCAACCAAGTCGTTCACGAGCGCCGTATTCGGCCTGCTGATCGAGGACGGCAAGGCGTCGCTGAGCACGCTCGGCAAGGATCTCGACCCGGCTCTGGCCGAGCTCTATCCCGCGGTCACGTTGCGTCACTTCGCCACCATGACCTCGGGCTACGATTCCGCGGGCGGCAGCTACGAGTTCGACCGGCAGGGGCGGGGCGACTCGTGGAATCCCGGCCCTCCGGCCGCCCCGATCTTCCCGCCGGGAACGAAGTTCCGGTACTGGGACGACGCCATGATGCAGTTCGGGCATCTTCTGACCAAGGCGGCCGGGCAGCCCCTCGACCGGATCTTCAAGGCGCGGATCGCGGATCCCATCGGCATGACCAGGTGGACCTGGGCGGAGACGAACACCCCGACCGGCCGCGTCCTGGCGTGGACGGGAGGGATCCACACCTCGTCCCGCGAGCTTGCCCGCTTCGGCCACCTCTTCCTGAATCGCGGGAACTGGAACGGCCGGCAACTCGTCAGCGCGTCGTGGGTCGATCAGGCCACGACGGTACAGGTCCCGGCGTCGATCCCGAACGATGACGTGCCCCGTTCGCGCGGCGCGGGCGTCTACGGCTACAACTGGTGGGTGAACGGCGTCACGCCGGATGGAAAGCGTCTCTGGCCCGATGCGCCGCCGAGGGCGTACTACGCCTGCGGGCTGCACAACAACATGTGCATCGTGATCCCCGAATGGAGCATGGTGATCGCCCGGACGAACGGCGGCAAGAAAGACGGCTCGACGAACACGCCGCCCAATGTCGACGAGGTCTGGAATCGCTTCATGCGCGGGCTGGCCGAGGCGGTCGGCGGGTGAGCCGCCGTCGCGCGCACAGCGGATTCCCGTCTCGTGTCGGCCCGGCGCGGCTCACACAGCCGACGCGCGCCTGAACGCCTGCCCGATCTTCCGCCCCAGCCTGATGCAGCCGTGGCGGACCAGGCCGGGGAGGACCAGGAACGGGATGCGGCGGTCGTAGCCGCGGAGCGGGGCGCTTTCCTCGAGGGGCGGGGGAGAGGGCAGGCCGTTCAACTCGGCCAGCGTGGTCTCGATGAGGTTCTCGCCCGAATCGTAGAGCCCGTCCTCGATGCGCCGCAGGTGGTCCATGTAGCCGGCATCGACGACCTTGCGCAGCGACTCGTTCATGCACTTGATTCCGTATCCGTGGGCGATGCCGAAGACGGAGGTGAAGGTGTTGCGCGAGCACATGCGGCGAAGGATGCGGCCGTGCGTGTAGACGCGGTCGTAGACGTCGAGGACGGTCGCCTGGAGCGTGCTCGGCTTCATGCGCTTCGGGAAGTACGTGACGAAGCTGCCCGTCATGTAGTCGTAGTGGGCGGCGGCGCCGGCGTCGGCGCGCAGGTAGTGGGTCTGGAACCGGCGTTCGAGCGGGACGAACAGCCCCTTGGACTCGTCGTCCTCCAGGTCGTGGACGATGAACAGGTTCAGGCTGATGCCGGTGTCCTTGACGAACTCGACGATGCGGTCGCCCGCCGCCGTCGTGTCGCCGTCCCCGCCGATGACGAAGGTCCCGATGACGTGCATGCCGTGCCGTTGGATGTTCTCGACGGCCCGGATGGCCTGGGCGCTCGACTGGCGCTTGTCGTACGCCTGGAGGTTGGAGTCGTCGAGCGACTCGATGCCGACGATGATGCACCGGACGCCGGCCCGCGTGAGAAGCGCCAGGATCTCGTCGTCGAAGCCGATCTCGTGGCGCTCGAAGACGATGAGGGAGACGCCGAGCCGTTCCCGGGCGAGGCGATCGAGCAGTTCGACGGCATGCGCGCGGTCGCCCATGAAGCTGTTGTCGACGACGAAGAAGAAGGGGTTGTGGCGGCGCCGGGCGCGAATGTCGTCGATGACGGCATCGATGCTCCGCGTACGGTACGAGCCCCCGAAGAGCTTCGCCGTCGGACAGAACTTGCACCTGAAGCGGCAGCCGCGCGAGGTCTGGAGCGTGTTGACCACCCGGCGCATGCGCTGCGGCCCGCGTCCCAGCCTGTCGAACCCTTCGATCAGGGTGAAGTCCGGGCCGACGTCGGGCACCGCGGGAGGCGGGCGGTCGGGATTGTGGACGATCGCGCCGTCGCGCATGTACGAGATGCCGGCGATCGAGCGCGCGTCCTCTCCCCGAGCCAGGCAGTCGAGGATCTCGGGCAGCACCTCGTCGCCCTCGCATCGCACGGCGAAGTCGCAGACGTCGGCGACCGTGTGCGGGAAGAGGCAGACCTGGGGGCCGCCGGCTATCAGGGTCGTTTCCGGCCTGGCCTCGCGGAACCGCCGCGCGCACGCGCGGACCTTGTTAAGCGCCGGCGCGAACACCGGGAAGCACGCGGCATCGCAGTCGGCGAGCTTCTCGAAGGCCATGTCGCTGACGCCCTCGAGGTAGATGCGCACGTCGTAGCCGCGCTGCCTGAGGATCGCGGCCAGGAGCGCCGTGCCGTACTTCGGGAACACCGGGTACATCTGGAGCGTGCCGACCTTCGCGTTGAACTCGATGAAGTTGACGCGCGTGATGGAGCGTGTCATCGTCTCGTCTCCTGACATCTCGGCCGGTGCGCGCGGCGCGGCGTACGCGGGCTCATTTCGCCCTCGCCCGCAGGACGCCCGCGCGCAGCAGCCTGATCCACTGGTCGGCGATGGCCTCCAGGTCCGGCGCGCGCGAATCGGCGATGGCCCGCAGCACGATCTGCATGGTCGTGCCGTAGAAGACGGCGTTGAGAAACCCGGGGTCGAGGTCGGCGCGCAAGACCCTGATGGTCTGGAGGAACCGGATCGCCTTGATCGAGTGCGCCTGGGCGGCTCTGAGAATCTCGAGGTACTTCTCCTCGTAGTCGGGATCGACCGCCGCGGCCTGGCGGAAGACGATGGTGGTGAGCTTCGGGTCCTCGAGCAGGAACCGGAGCCACTCGAGGAGCGATGCGCGCAGCCGCTTCTCCAGCCCGATCGGGTTCTTGTAGTTGCGCGCCGTCTCGCGCGCGGCCATGGCCCGGTAGCGCGCGTGAAACCGGTCGAGGACCGCGTTGAACGCCTCCTCCTTGGACGTGAAGTAGAGGTAGAAGGTTCCCCGCGCGACGCCGGCCTTCTCGATGATGTCGGCGATGGACGCCGCCCGGTAGCCCTTGCCGGCGAAGACCTCGACGGCCGCATCGACGATCTGCTCGCGCCGCCGCTCCCTGTCGAGCGCGGCGCGCCGTTTCCTGGCATGAACTGACATGTCAGTCTAGTATGCTATCGGCGGGAGCGGCCGGCGTCAAGGGGCGGGGACCCGGTGCAACGCACCGCGCCGAACGCGCCGCGGCTGCCCGCGCGTCGCCGGCGGATGTAGCGCACGGAACGGCGGCTTATCCGCGGTCCTTGCCGGCGGCTCGCCAGAGCATGACTTGTCCGTGTCGCGATACGAGCATGGGATTACACGTCGGTACGTTGATGTCGACGTGCGGAATGAATACGATGCACATGGTGTTCTCCGGGAGTGCGCTCGAAGCGATCTATGCCGAGAACGTCGAATGCCGGCGCGCGGCGCTCTACAGCAGACGGAAGGCCTCGTCCGGCGGGGGCCCGGTCGGCGGCAGGTGTCTTGGTGGGGGGATTCACATGTGACGCGCTTCGGCGTGGGGAAGGAAGGTGACCGTGAACAAGAACGTGCGTGTCTGCGCCGCCGTCATTCTGAGCATGAGCGCGCAGGCGTCGTTCGCGCAATTCCTGCGCGGCGACGCGAACGCCGATGGGAAGCTTCAGATCAGCGATCCGATCTGCATCCTGTCGCATCTGTTTCAGTCCCGCGCGCTGCCGAACTGCGCGGATGCCGCCGATGTGAACGACGACGGGCGGATCGACATCGCGGATCCCATCTGCCTTCTGGGGTATCTCTTCGGCCGGGGGGCATGCCCGCCGCCGCCGTTCCCGATGCCGGGCTGGGATCTCAGGGCCGATGACCCCTTCGTGGAATGCGACAATCCCTTCGGGAACCTGCCGGGGCCGAGCTTCTACCGCACTGCGGAAATGGCGCGCCCGCGGTACGAACACTCGGCCGCGGCCCTCGACGATGGGACCGTGGCCGTGTTCGGGGGAACGGACGAGCGTTGTTTCACGAGCATTGACGCCTGCGAGATCTTCGACCAGACGCTCGCGGTCGCGCCGGCGCCGCCAAGCTTGAGCGGCGGCTGGATCACGACCGATTTCGAGGGCGAGGATGTCCGCCTGCCGGACGGCGGTCGCGTGTTTCATACCTCGACCCGCCTTGCCGAAGGCAAGGTGATCATCATTGGGGGCGCGCCGGACGCCGTCCTGGGCGAACCGTACGAGCACCCCGCGCTCTTCGACAGACACACGCGGAAGTGCGCGGCCCTGTCCGCATCGCTCGGCGGCCGGCGCTTCCATCACACCGCGTGCGCCGTGACCGAGGGCGAGATCATCGTCTTCGGGGGACAGACGCACGTGGCCATGACAATCGTCCATCCCGAGTATCCGCCGAGCGATCCGCGCTTCATCGAGGAGATCAACACGTTCCCGAGCACCAACAGCATCGAGGTTTTCGACTCCAGCCTACCGAGCGACGACGGCCAGGGCGATTTCGCGGTGCTCGTCGACAACGACGGTAACGCCGTGACGCTCCCCAGCCACTACGGGAGGGCGCTGCACGCGACCGTGCGCATCGCGGGGCTCGACAACAGCCTCGGCGATCCGGCCGACATCTACGTATGCGTTGCTGGCATCGTGACACTCAGTCCGATCGGTGCCCCCACGACGAAGTTGCGCCGCATGCAACTGAACCAGACCCAGCTCATGAACACGGTGGATGTCTACGACGCGGCAGGCAAGACGTGCTTCATCGCGCCGGGCATCTATCTCGAGCGCAACCGCGCCCATGGCGTCATGGCGGAGAACCTCGGGTGGCACAGCGATCGGACGTACGACGGTTATCGCGGCCTGTCGAACACGTTCCTCGTATGCGGAGGAAGCGACGACACGTTGCCGACGACGGGCGTCGCCCTTTCGGAGGGATTCGCCGCAACGTACTCGGGATTCGGACCGGGCGGGGGGATCACGCTTCTCCGGCTCCACGCGGCGGATGGCGAAACACTGGACACGATCTTCGAGGTCGTGAGCAGCGAGATTCCGGGCTTGCTGCTGAACACCGATCTCGTGAGCGCGGTGAGAAGCTGCCTTGCCCGTGCGGCTGCTCCGGTCGCTGAGCGGCGAATCGGGAAGTACTTCGGCTCGGAGCTTCTTGCGGACCAGCAGCTCGCAGCGACTCTGCCGATCTCGCGCGTGCACACGCAGGCGGTCAGGCTCCTCCGGCGTGTTGTCACGCCGCGAGGCGCAATGGATCTCGGCATGATCTTCACGGGCGGCGGCGGTCATTTCTCTGTCGCCGCGGGAGCACAGGTGGAAGTGTACGACGCCTCGACCACCGCGTCAGGCGAGTACTTCGACCCGAACTACACCTTGTTCAACGCTTTCCTGCTTCCGCCGCGCAATCCCTACGACTTGACGACAATGCGGGCCTACTGGCATGTCAAGTACTTCGTGCCGTTGCCGGCGCCTGATGACCCGGGCAGGCATCCCAACCCTGCCGGAATCGATGGCGCATGGCTGGCCGTCGATGATCTCGTGCCGGGCGCCGACTTCGATGGATACCGACTGTTCGGCCAGGCTGCGGGTGTACGTTCCATGGAGAAAGGCCGCGCGTGGCACACGATGAGCGTCATTCCCGGGGCCGGCGGGATCGTGGGCGATGTCGATGACTGCGTGCTTTTCGCGGGTGGCGGTGACAGCGTGCTCTCCTACGGCGGCCTGCCCGTGATCCCGAGCGCGATCATCTTCGTGCCGCCTTCGGGAGAGTGATCCTGCCCTCGCCGCCTGTCGGGCGCCTTGCCGGCAGGTCATCGCGCCGCGTATACTGAGCTCTTGTCCGCTCGGCCCGCCTCGTGTTCCTGCCGTGCGGCACCTGCTCGGACCATTCACGAGAGTTGAACGCACATGAAATCGAGAAGCATCACCGCGCTTGCGTGTGCGGCCGCCCTGTCGATGGGGGCGGCCTCGGTTGCCGGCGACGGCGCGTCGCCGTTCGGCGAATCGCAGTGGATCGCCCCGCCGGCGGGCGGCGGCGCGCTGCCGGTCTTCAGGAAGGAGTTCTCGATCGGAGCGAAGCCCGCGAGGGCGACGCTCCGCATCGCCGGCCTCGGCGACTACGACGCCAGGGTCAACGGCGCCCGCCTGGCCGAGACGGGCATCAACCAGCCCTGGTCGCAGTACGAGAAGACCATCTACTACCGCGACTTCGACATCGCGCCGCACCTTCGCGCCGGCGCGAACTGCGTCGGGGTCATGCTGGGCAACTCCTTCTGGCACAACCCGAATCCGCCGGCCGGCCGCTACAACAAGGACGGGCCCCAGCGCGAGGCGAAGGAGCCGCTCCTCCTTCGCGCGGAGATCGCGATCGAGGCAAACGACGGTGCGGTTGCGCGCATCGGCACCGATGGAACGTGGCGGACGGCCGGCGGCCCGGTCGTCTTCTCGCACATCTTCGCCGGCGAGGATTTCGACGCGCGCCGGTGCCGGGAGCCGTGGGACCGCCCGGGCTTCGATGATGGGGCGTGGGAGGCGGCGCGCATCGCGCAGGGCCCGGCGGCGAGCCTGGCGCCGCAGACCTGGCCGCCTTTCGGGGCGCTCGAGCGCTTCGCGCCTGTGTCGGTCAAGGAGCCGGCGCCGGGCGTCTTCCTTTACAGCTTCGCCCAGAACTCCTCGGCGCAGCTCCGGGTCGAGCTTTCGGGAGGAAAGCCCGGCGACAAGGTCTCGTTCCGCTGCGGCGAGCACAAGAACGCCGGCGACCGGCTGTTCGGCGCCTACGTCGTCGGCTGCGACCTGGTGAGCGACGGCGCGCCGCTCGCCCACCAATGGGTGTTCTTCTACCTCGGCATGCAGTTCGTGGAGGTCTCGGGCGCGGTCCCGGAGGGCCATGCCAATCCCGCGAACCTCCCGGTGATCCGGTCGCTCGATCTCGTCCACGTGCGGACGGCGCTGCCGGAGGCCGGAAGCTTCCGCTGCTCGAGCGAGCTCTTCAACCGCACGCACCGGCTGGTCGACTGGGCGGTGCGCTCGAACATGAGCCACGTCCTCACCGACTGCCCGCACAGGGAGAAGCTCGGGTGGCTCGAGTGCGCGTACCTCCTCGCCCCGGCGTTCCAGTACCGCTACGACTGCCGCGAGTGGTTCGCCAAGATCGCGCGCGACATCCGCGACGCCCAGGAGCCGAGCGGCCGCGTCCTCACCGTCGCGCCGAGCTATCCTGCCGGCCGCTTTCCGGGCGCCTTCAACTGGACGGTCGAATGGGGTGCGGCGGCCGTGCGGCTCCCGTGGCATCACTACGAGTGGTACGGCGACGCGCGGATTCTGCGCGACAGCTTCGCCATGATGCGCGGTTTCACCGACTACCTTCAGACCGAGGCCAAGGACGGGCTCGCGCCGGAAGGGCTCGGCGACTGGTACGATTACGGCCACGGCCACGGGCCCGGGCCGTCGCGCTTCACGCCGACGCGCCTCTCGGCCACGGCCACATGGGCGCTCTGCGCGCTCACGGTCGCGCGCGCGGCGGAGGTCCTCGGTCTCCGCGACGAGGAGGCGAAGTACCGCGCCATGCACGCGCGGATCGCGGCCGATTTCCAGCGCCATTTCCGCGATCCGTCGACCGGCAAGCTCGCGCACCTCGGGAGCCCGCAGTGCGCCAACGCGATGGCGCTCTGCGCCGAGGTCGTGCCGCCGGCGGACCGGCCGGCCCTGGTCGCGGAGATCGTCGCGGATCTGGAGAAACGCAACTGGCAGCAGACGCCGGGCGACGTGGGGCACGTCTACTTCATCCGCGCGCTCGCCGAGGCCGGGCGCTCGGACGCGCTCCACCGCGTCTACGCGCGCGAGGGGGTCGGCAGCTACGGCGGAATCCTGAGCAAGGGGCTGACGTCGCTTCCCGAAACCTGGGATGCCACGATGGACGGCTACCAATCGCTCAACCACTGCATGCTCGGCCACGTGATCGAGTGGTACTACGGCTACGTCGCCGGAATTCGGCAGGCGCCGGGCGGCATCGGGTGGAAGGAAGTGCTGATCGCGCCCGAACCGGGTCCGCTGGCCGGCGCCGAGGCCGAGCTGGCGACCCCCGCCGGCCGGATCGTGAGCCGCTGGCGAGTCGACGAGGGGACCTTCCGCCTGCACGCGGAGATCCCCGAAGGGGTCGGCGCGACCGCCGTCATGCCGTCTGGAAAACGCATCGCGCTCAAGCCCGGCTCCCAGGAGATCGAGGAGCCCGGGAGGCGAGGGTGAGAGCGCGCCGGTCTCTCTGTCCGCTCCTCGCGGCGATCTCCATCGGCGCGGCCGCCGCGGACTCGGGATCCCGGATCGTTCGCGCCGGCGGCGGCGAGGGAGGTCCGGGCGCGGCGGGCGCCGCGCTCGTTGCGGCGCTTGCGGCCGCCGAGCCGGGCGACACGATCGTCCTCGCCGCGGGCGACTACGAGATCTCCTCTGCGCTGCGCCCGAAGTCGGGCGTCCGGCTTCTCGGCGCCGGACAGGAGCGGACGACGCTGCGCTATCGCGGGAAGCAGCCGGGGGCGTTCGCAGCGCTCGACGGCGTCGAGGATATCGAGATCGGCGAGCTGACGCTCGACGGCGAGGGCAGTCCGCTCGTCCACCAGGGGATCACGGGCCGCGATTCGCGGCGCCTGCTTGTGCGCGATGTGACCGTCAGGAATCTCGCGAAGAACGCCGCCTTCGGCCCGCACGGCATCCTGTGGTCCGGAACCGGTCCGAACCGCGAGAAGGGCGTCGCCGACAGCGCGATCCGCCGCTGCACGTTCGAGAACATCGGCATAGGCGCCGAGTTCGGGGGCGCGATTCGCCTCGCCTGGGGCTCGTCGCGGAACACGGTCGAGGATTGCGTCGTGCGGAGAACGGGCCGGGGCGGCATCTTCGGGGACAACGGCTCCCGCGACCTCGTGATCCGCGGGAATCGCGTCGAGGGCTCGGGCGGCGAGGGCCTCGGCATCGAGGTCTGGGGCGGCTGCGACGGCGCCGTCATCGAGGACAACCGTATTGACCACTGGCTGAGCATCGGCGGCTGCGACCGCTGCGCCGTCAGGCGCAACGTCGTCGCCGACAGTTCGGGGGCGGTCAAGTTCATCGGCATCGAGGTCATCGGCAGCGATTGCGTGATCGCCGGCAACACCGTCGACGACGGCCAGATGATCGGCATCTCGGTCTCGGGAACGACCCGCAAGCAGAACGTCCTCTACGCGCGCAACGATGTCCGCCGGTGCATCCAGTGGGGGGCGCAGCTCCAGGGCGAGACGTCGGGGCTCGCGCGCCACTACTTCCACGCCTGCCGGTTCGCCGACCAGACGCTCGGCCGCGGGACGCCGCGCTACCCCGGCGACGAGGGCCACGGGTTCCGCATCAACGACCATGCGCGCGGGCTCGTGCTCGAGGACTGCGAGTTCGCGGGGAACGGGCGGCTCGGGATCCAGTCGCTCGGCGGCGATGTGGGCGCGATCGAGCTCGTTCGCTGCCGGATCCGCGGGAACGGCGGAGCCGCGGCGGCAGGCATCGAGCGGGTCTCGCCGCTCGAGTGGCGGGAGTGCTCTGTCGAAGGCAACGGAAACGATCGCCTTCCGGCGGCGCGGCCCTTCGCGCGCGCGGCGCCGAGCGTCGCGATCGAGGCGCCGGCGAACGCCGCCGCGGGGCAGGCCGTCGCCTTCCGCGCGAGGGTCGAGGCGGCGGCAGGCGGCGCGATCGGCGCGCTTCTCTGGGATCTCGGCGACGGCCCGCCCGAAACCGCGGCGGAGGTGACGCACGTCTACAGCCGGCCGGGCCGCCACCGCGTGACGCTTGTCGCGTGGGACGATCAGGACCGCGGCGCGCGGGCCGAGCACGAGATCGAGATCCGCGGTACGGCCGGCGAGCCGGCGGTGCGGCCGCTTCCGAACGCCCATTCGCACAACGACTACGAGCAGCCCCGGCCGCTTCTCGATGCGCTCGAACGGGGGTTCTGCTCCGTCGAGGCCGATGTCTTCCTCGCCGGCGGGGAGCTTCTCGTGGCGCACACGGTCGCCGGTCTCCGTCCGGGGAGGACGCTCGAATCGTTGTATCTCGCGCCCCTCGCGCATCGCGCGCGGGAGAACGGCGGGCGCGTGCATCGCGGCGGGCCGGCCGTGACCCTGCTCGTCGATTTCAAGACCGAAGGCGCGGCGCTCTATGCTGCGCTGCGGCTGGTGCTCCGGAAGTACGGCGACATCCTGACGAGCTTCGCCGGCGGCAAGGTCGCGGAGCGGGCCGTGACGGTGATCCTCTCGGGAAACCGGCCCGTCGAGGTCCTGGCCGCGGAGAGCGAGCGGCTGGCCTTCATCGACGGCCGCCTGCCGGACCTGGAGTCCGGCGCGCCCGCAGCGCTGATCCCGCTCGTCAGCGCCAACTTCGCGCAGACTTTCAAGTGGCGGGGACAGGGCGACATGCCCGCCGCGGAGCTCGACGCGCTCGCGGCGCTGGCGCGGCGCGCGCACGACCAGGGGCGCAGGCTGCGCTTCTGGTCGATTCCCGACACGCCGGCCGGGTGGAAGGCGATGCAGTCGGCCGGCGTCGATCTCATCAATACCGATAAACTCGACGCGCTCGAGAAATTCCTGCGCGGCGCGCCCCAGTCGGGCGGCGAACGAGCCGAGAAAGAAGGAGGGACGGGAGGCGGGAAAGGAGACTGACCGGATGATGACCGACGACCCCCCGATCGAGACCTCTCGCGCGCGGAACGGGCTCGGCACGGCGGTAACGCCGGCCTACGAGCACACGCAGAAGGGCATCATCCGCCCGATCCTGTGGGCGTCGGCGGTCGGCTGCCTCGTCCTGATGCTGTTCACCCCCGGCGGCGAGCTTCCGCACGTTCTCGTGCTCGGAGCCGTGGCGCTTCTCTTCGTCTTCCTGTCGTTCGCGTTCGCGGGTCTGACGGTTCGCGACGAGGGCGAACGGCTGGCCGTGCGGTTCGGCCCGATTCCGCTCTTCAAGAGGACGATTCCTTATGCCATGGTGACCGCGGTCGAGCGCGACCGCTCGACGTTCTGGGCGGGCTGGGGAATCCACTGGACGCTCAAGGGCATGCTCTGGAACATCGGCGGCTTCGACTGCGTGCGGGTCGTGACGGAACGCCGGGCCGTCCGCATCGGCACCGACGACCCGGACGGGCTCCTCGAGTTCCTGCGGGCGAAGGTCAGAACCGGAGAAGCTGCAGAACGTCGCTGATCGTCCCCTCCTTGGTCACTTGCTTCACGGGCGCGCCCTTCTCGTCGAGCTCCAGGTACGTCTTCTTCGCCTCGATCGGCGTCGCGAGCTTGTAGGGCTTGCAGTCGGGCAGCGCGGCCATCGCGCGGCGCGCGCCCTCGAAGAGCGCCGCCCTCGTCTCGGGGAAGGGGTAGAGCATGGCCGCCTCCCTCGAGATGCCGCGCTTGACGGGGACCGTCACGCAGGCGGAGCCGAAGAACGCGCGGGCCTCGCGGCAGGTCGCCTCGTCGCCGGTGACGAGAATCGGCGGGACGCCGTAGTGCCCCGCGATGGCGGCGACCTGCGCCAGCTCGCCCGACTCGACGCCGTTGTACCAGTAGCGGTTCTCAGTGCGTGAAGACTGGGTGTGATGCAGGACGCCGTCGGGCGTTCCCATCATCGCGTGGTGCGCGAGAAGCACCAGGCCGGCGAAGGAATCGTCGAGGCCCCACAGGACATCGGGCCGCGGCTTGCCCGTGATGTACTCGGCCCCCGGCTCCATGAGGTGCGGCACGAAGGCCTGGGGGCCGTGGCCGTCCAGGACGACGATCTCGGCCGCGCCGCCCTCGCGCAACCCGCGGACGACCGCGGCGATGTCGTGCATCAGGTACTCGTTCGCCTCGCGGCCCAGCGGGTTGTCGGGCTCGCGCGTCTGCGCGAACTTGTAGACGCCGGTCGCGCCCTCCAGGTCGGTGACGATGTAGATCCTGCGCGCGGCCGGCGCGCGGTCGGCGGCGCACGCCGACAGCACGACGAGCGCGGGCCACAGAAGACAAGAAGAGCGTCGAAGCAGCATGTGCGCACCTCCGTCGCCCGATGGTACGCCGCCGCGGGAGGCGCCATCAAGGCGGGGCCCGGCGCGCGCGAGGGCCCGTGACTGCCTTCACCGGGACACACGCGGGCGATGCAGGCGATCCGATGCCTTCGGCGATCCCGGCGAACGGCGGCGGCCCCTGCCGGCGTCCGTCCTGGCTTGACGTCATGGTTCGGGTAGAATGGCTCCTGGAGCGCTGGTTGTAGTGCTCCGCGACCTGGAGTTCTCCCCCGTGCAGGACATCCCGCGAATCACGGCGGTGACGGCCATGGGATCGTCGCGCCTCCGTGTCCGTTTCGACAACGGCGTCGAGAAGATCTACGAGTGCGGCCCGCTCCTTGCACGGCCGGAATTCCGGCTCCTCAACGAGCCGGCCTTCTTTCGCGCCGTACGTGTCGATGCCGGAGGGTACGGGGTCTCGTGGAACGACGCGATGGACCTCAGCGAGCACGAATTGTGGACGAATGGGAAGCTCGTTGACCACGAGTCCGCGGCGCAGGGTGCTCCGCTCCGGCCGGGAATGGCGCCGCACTGAGGCCCATAGCGCGATCGCGAGGCGGGCATTCCCATGTAAGCGGCGCTCGCCCGCGGACGGAGCGCTTCGCAATGGCGACGCCTACCGCGCCGCCTTCCCGTCCGCGGCCGCCTGGGCCTGGAACGTCCACGCGCGGACGACGTCGCCGGCGGCGTTCTTGAGCCGCACGGCCGACAGGCGGATCTCGCCGGGCGCCTGCGCGGGATCGAGCCGCAGGGCGAGAACCGGATGCGCGGCGTCGAACTCCACCCGGTAGTCGTGCGGCTGCCCGTCGTGCGCCGGGTCGAAGAGCACGCTGCGGTCGCGGAAGAACGCGGGCGCGACGCCCCGCTCGCGCCAGAAGAGCTGCGCCCTGCCGCGCGCCGTCGAGGCCATCGTCAGCTCGACGACGTAGCGCCCGGCCGGGGCCGGCGCGCCGAGCGGCGCGCTCACGTACGGATCGCCTCCGGTGGCGGTGATGACGAGGGCCCCGTCGCGAAGCGCCAGCGTGCAGTCCCTGCTCGGCGTCCAGCCGCCCGCGGCCGGCGCGGCGGCCCCTTCCTTCTCCGCGCGCCGCGACTTGCCTTCGTCCTCCGGATGATAGGCCGCGGGGTCGAAGCGCGGGTTCGGGAGCGGCGCCGCGGCCTTCGTCTCCGCCAGGAACCACTCGATCAGCGCATCGAGCTCCGCGACGCGCGCGGGCTCCTTCGCCGCCAGATCGTTCGCCTCGCCGAGGTCGTTCGCGAGGTCGAAGAGCTTGAAGCGATGCGCGCCCCCCTCGCCGCCGTGGAAGATGCGGATCAGCTTCCACTCGCCTCTGTGGACGGCGACCGCCGGGGGCAGCCAGTCGGGGACCCTGGGATTGTGCGGGAAGAACGTGAAGATGCTCTCGCGCGCGAGCCGTCCGCCCCTGAGCGCGGGCACGATGCTCACTCCGTCGAAGACCTGTCCCTCGCGCGGCGCGATGGCGAGCATGTCGAGCAGCGTGGGATAGAAGTCCGTGCTCTCGACGACGGCGTCGCTGCGCGACCCGCCCGCGACGACGCCGGGCCAGCAGACGACGCAGGGCACGCGAACTCCGCCCTCGTAGAGCGTCGCCTTGCCGCCGCGGAGCGGCGCGTTGCTCGTCGGCGCCGTGCCGTCCACATCGCTGTACATGTTGCCGCCGTTGTCGGACATGAACACGATGATGGTCGTGTCCGCCAGGTCGCAGCGATCGAGCGCGTCGAGCAGCGTGCCGATCGCATCGTCGAACGACTCGACCATGGCGGCGTAGGTCGGGCTCCGCTGCGGATCGGCGGGGTCGACCCTCGCGCGGTATTTCTCGATCAGCGCCTGCTTCGCGTCGAACGGCGCGTGCACCGAGAACTGCCAGTAGTTGAGGAAGAACGGCCGGTCCTTGTGCGCCGCGATGAACGCGGCCGCCTCGGCAGCCATGCGGTCCTCGATGTGCTCGCCGGGCGCGCGCTCCTTGAAGCTCGGGAACCGCCACGGCGCCACGTAGCTGCCGGCCGGACCGGGACCCGGCCAGTGGGGCACGTCGACGTCGAAGCCGTGATCGAGCGGACTGTAGGGTTCCGACCCGAGATGCCACTTGCCGAAGTGGCCGGTGGCGTAGCCGGCCGCCTTGAGCGCCTCGGCCAGCGTGAAGTAGTCGGTGGCGAGCCGCGTGGCGCTGCGGCAGACGGTCGACTTGCAGTCGGGCGGCGCCGTCGCCTCCGCCGAGGCTTCGAGAAGCACCTCCGGCACGTGGCAGACGGGCGCCGTGATGCCCGTTCGTGCGGGGCTGAGCCCCGTCATGATGCTCGCCCGCGTCGGCGAGCACAGGGGGCTTGCCGAATACGCGCGCGTGAAGGTCATGCCGCGCCGGGCCAGCCGGTCGACGTTCGGCGTCCGGTAGAACTTCGTGTGCCCGTAGAGCGTCGTGTCGGCCCAGCCCAGATCGTCGGCGAGGATGAAGACGACATTGGGCGTGCGCGGCGCGGCCGCCTGCGGGCGGGGAGCGCTCGCCGGGGCGGTTCCCACCCCTGCGCGAATTGCCTTGACCTGCGCGGCCTGGGCGGCCTCGAACGTTCCGATCGGGCCCGCCCCCTCGTCCCAGTTGGGACCGAGATCGAGCGTCACCGCGCCGCCCTTCGCCGTCGCGGCGGATGCCCACGCGACCCATCGCTCGACCGGGTGGCGCACGTCGCGCCGTGCCCACGCGGAGCCGAGGTACGTCAACGTGTGCCACTGCGAGCCGTCGACCCAGCGCGACGCGGGCAGGACGTCGAACGGGTCGTTGAGCTCGCCGGCCGTGTAGTCCTCGGCGCGCGTGTGGCGCACGAGCTTGACGCCGGGATTGAACGTGACGATGGCGCGCGGATTGCCGCGCTTCGCCGCCTCGGCGTAGATGCGGCCGATGGCCTCGTTGAACCCGACGTGCGCGTAGCCCCCGTCGAACCACCAGCCGGCGACGCGGTCGCCGTAGCGGACCGACCATTCCGCGATGACCTCGGCCCACTTGTGCGCGAAGGCCTCGTCGATGGGCTGGTCGGCCGGCCCCTCGCGGATGCCGAATGCCCGTTGGGCGCCGCGGTCCTGGTTCGGCGTCTGGCACGGCAGGTAGAGCATCAGCTTGATGCCCTCGGGCGCGAGCGCGCGCTGGAGATCGAGCGGCAGGTCGCGCCGGGCGCAGCGCTCCCCGGGCGCGTAGCCGGTGATCCGCTCGTAGACACGGTTGGGCGAGTTGAAGAAGCCCGAGTTCTGGCCGAGCGTGAGGACGAAGTACCCGGCGCCCATCTCGCGCAGTTGCGCGGCCACGGCCGGCACGTCGAACGCCTCGACCTTGGCCAGGCCCGCCGGGTCGCCCGGCAGGAAGTGCATGAAGACGCCGAGGCGGGCGTCGCGCAGCCAGTCCGTCGCGCGGGGCTCGTCCGCGCCGCGAACGCCGGAGAGAAGAAGCGCGCCGGCGGCGCAGGCGATACGCGCGGCGGCCCCGGGGTTCGCGCGGCGGCGGGCGAACGAAGGCGACGAGAGATTCTCGTGCGGAATCATGCAACCTCCTCTCGATGCGTGCAACCTACTCGGCGGCCGGATCGAACGCCGTCTCGGGCTCGAACGGAAACACGGGCTTGCGCCGCCGCACGTACTCGAGCTGCTCGATCCGCATGTCTCCCGTCCCCGGCGTCAGGAGCATGATGTGCCGCGGCGCGATGCCGGCGTGGCCGGGATAGGCGTAGCCGCACTTGATGACGACGATTCTGAAGCTCGAGGGATCGAGCCCAAAGGGCTCGTAGTCCTTGACGCCGCCGAAGAACGAGCGGCCGAGGACCGCCGTCACGCCGCCGATGGCGACGACGGCGGCGCGCTGGTTCTTCACGAGGCGCACCACCTTCGCCTCCGCGTCGAACGGCGGGCCGAAGCGCGTCTCGATGAAAGCGCCGACCGAAAGCCGCACCGTCGCGCCCTCGCCGGCCGCAATGCATCGCTCGACCGACGCGGGGTCGTGAATGCCCGACACGAGCGCGCGACTCGCCTTCCGCTCGACGAGATGCCGCAGGACGATCGGCAGATCGCCGGGCGTGCTGGCCGTCACGTTGTCCCCGCTGTCGGTGAGGAGCACCGTCGGCTCGGGCGCCTCGAGCGCCCGCGCGACGCCGGCCTCGAGCTCCGCCGCCTCGCAGCCGAAGGCAAACTGCCGCCGCGCATCCCAGATGCGCCGCGCAAGATGCATCGCCGCGGCGCGCGCGGCGTCCCGCGATCCGTCCGCGGTGATCATCACGGACATTCCCGTGTCGAACGAGTCGGTCCAGGCGCAGCCGACGAACAGCGTGGCCGCGAGGATCCGGGCGGCGTGCCCCGGCACGCCCTCGCGCTCCATTCTGCGCGCTTCCTCGACGAGCGAGCGGAAAGGCTCGCCGGTCGTCATCGCCTTCTCGCCCTGCACGATGATGGGGATGGGAAGGATATGGGACACGGGCCGCACCTTGCCCCGCAGCGTCTCGAGCAGAATTCGCCCGGCCTGCTCGGCTGTCTGCGCCGCGTCGGTGTGCGGGGCGGTCTTGTAGCCGACGAGGATGTCGCCCGCGCGCGCGAGCCGCGCCGGGATGTTTCCGTGCAGGTCGAAGGTGCAGGCGATGGGAATCTTCGGCCCGACGATCGCGCGCAGCTCCTCGACGAGGACCGATTCCGCGGGCCCGATCCCCTCGGCAAACATGGCGCCGTGAAGCCGCAGGAACACGGCATCGACCGGCAGCGCCGCCCGCAGCGACTCGGCGACCTTGTCCATGGCCTCGCGGCAGGCCTTGCCGTCGATGGTTCCGCCGCCGGCCGGCCGCGCCGCGATGCCCGGGACGATGACCAGGCCCGAATCCCGCCACGCATCCAGATTGAA
>JBFZCA010000456.1:0-5161 GCA_041308205.1 Planctomycetota bacterium
TGGGCGAACGAGAGAAACTCGCTCAGGATCGACGGCGGCAAGCTCACGGTGGTGCAGACTCCCGAGGCGCTCGCGGAGGTCGAGAGGTTTCTCGAGGCTCTCTTCCACCGGTGCGGCCGGCGCTATGATGTCGCCTGCGCCGCGGTGCCGCCGGCCGCGCTCGATGCCGCCGTGAAGGCGGCGGGCGCCTCCCGCGATGCGGCGTGGTTCCCGGCGGGCGTCCTCGACGGAGCGCTCGCCGCCGCCGGCGAGGCGGGCTGGAGCTGGCGCCTGACCGTGAAAGAGGGCGGGTCGGTCGCGATCGCTCCGGTTGCGCGGCGGCTCACCGTCAAGGACTACGACGTCAATCAGACCGGAGTCGCGCCCGTTGTGAATCCGCTCGTCGGGCTGCTTCGCGACGGCCGCGGGGCCTGGTTGGAAGTCGCGGCGACGCCGCGTGAAGACCGGCTGCTCGTCGATCTCATGTTCTCGCACGACATCGCCGGCGGGGAGAGCCCGATGCGGAGGATCTCCCTGGGCGACCTCGAGCTTGCGCCGGCGGGCGGGACCTCGGCCGGAAGCACGCTGCTGATCCCGCCCGGGCAGACGGCGCTCGCGGCCGAGCTCTCGTGGCCGCTCGAGGAAGTCCCCGCGTACGCGCTGCTCGTACGAGCGGCGCCCGTGCCTCGACCCGAGCCCTCGCACGTCCCCGTGAAGGTCATCGAGATCGGCGCCTATCTGGACCTCGTCGCCGCCCGCAAGACGAACGCCGGCGAGGAATCGGCGCCCGTCGAGGACCTGGACATACCCCCGGTGGATGTGATCAGCATGGTCCGCCAATGGCTGCCCTCCGCCATCGCGAACGATCCGCGTCTCAGGCTGCAGCTCGCGGGCAACGCCCTCTTCCTCGCCGTCCTCGGCGATGGCGCCGCAACCGCACGGGCGGCGGCGCTGATCGCATCCGCGCTCAAGGAACGTTTCCGCGCCAAGGCGCAATCGGTGGAAACCATCGCGATCCGGGGCTCGATTCCGAAGGAAGCGTGCGAGGCGCTCAGGGAAGGCGGCGGCGCGCTCCTCGTGCCGGACTGGCGCGAGAAGGCCGCGATCGTTCGCGAGACTCGCGTTCGTCTCGCCGGCCTGGGCGGCCGCGATCTCTCCCTGTTCGCGGCAATGGGGAGAATGTACATCGCCGACATCGAGATCGTGTCGGGTGGAACGAAGAACTACGTTCTCGAGGTCCCCGATCCTTGCATCCGCTGGGCGGGCACGGGCATCGACCTCGCCTTCGCCGCGCAGCCGATCGCCGGAACCCCGTGGATGCAGGTGAGCCTGCGGGGCGAGGTGTTCGCGACGACGTTCGGGCGGACGAGCGCGATGCGCGTCGACCATACCATCCGCCCGGGAGGTCCCCTCGGGTTCGAGGCGCTCGGACAGACGCTCGACATCGAGCTTCCCGACCAGAAGGTGAACGACTTCCGCCACGTCGTCACCATCCCCAACGGCAGGACCGCGTTCCTGAACGCCATGCCCGATCCCGACGATCCGGCGAGAGTCATCATGCTCGCGGTCGAGGCGCACGTCCTGGACTGATTTCGCCGCCGGGGTAGACTGTCATCGGCACTCGGTCTTCTCGGGCGCGCGGCGCCCGCCGCCGATCCCGTGATCGCCGCCCGGAGGGCCGGCCCGTGCTTCGTCCAGCGGTACAGATCGCGAGATGTCGCCACGGACGTCGTGTCCCGCGCGCCGGAGGGGAAGCCGCTCGCCGAGCATCGCCTGATCGAGATCGGCCCCGACGGCGCCGCCGGCCCCGCGGTGGCGGTCAAGCTCGCGCAGCCGCTTCCCGGTTTCTTCAACGCCGGCGGGCGGGCGGGCTGCCGCCCGTCGAACGTCATCGACATTCTCGGCGAGCATGCCGGGACGATGCGCTACGCGCGGGTTCGAATCGAATGAAATCCGCGCCGCGCGTGAATGCGGCGCGAATTCCGCGCGTCGGATAGGAGACGGCACGAAGGCTGCCGGCGTTCCCGATGGCTTCGTCGATCACGTCGCATCGGCGAGCAGTGTTGCGATCGTGCTCACCGCCGCAAACGCTCTCTCGAGATCGAAGCGGTCGAAATCCGCAGGCCGCAGCACCGGCTTGAGTTGGGCATCGACCTGCCGGCGCAGCGACGCGAGCCGGGATTGCGACACGTCGACGGGCTCGTTGCCGGCGACGGCCAGCTTACCCCGCACCATGGCGATCAAGTCCCTGTCGTCCGCCCTGATCCACCCCTCCCGCAGGGCGTAGTCCACATCGAAGAAATCGCGAATTGCGGCCTCGCGCCTGCTGAGCGCCGCGCGCAGCTTCTCGGCGTACGCCTCCTCCAAGGAGATGCACGGCAGGATGACCGCCGGTACCATTTCTTCGCCCGACAGCGGGTCCCGCAGCAGCGTCCGCGCGCGGCCTTGCACGGCTGGACGCAGCAGCGGCTCGCGAAGCCCGACTTCGACCTTGATGAGCTCCACAGTGCCGCTCAAGATCGCTCGGAATCCGAACGTCGCGGCGTACTGGGTCGACTTGTTCGCGCCGGTGAGCGGCCGAACCAGGCGCAGGCCCTTGACGTCCGCCGGCAGGCGCGCCACCGCTTTCTTGGCCCCGGCGGCCCGCGCGCTTCGCTGCGATCTCGTCGCATCCGCCGGAACGGGTATGACCCAATCCAGATCCTCGCTGAGGCGGTAGAAGCCGGCGTGCACCTTCGCCAGACAGGTGCCGCCCTTGAAGACCAGCGACGGCTCCGCCGCCGCGAGGTGTGCCGCCAGTATGCTGCAAAAGTAGTCCTTCTCGATGACGCGCTGCGAAAAACCCGTTTCGGCTGCGGTGTAATTCAACGCCTCACGAAACAGGGCGGCGTCCTCGTGCGCGCGCATGCGCGCCGGGTCATAGCTCTCCATTCACCACGACTCCCCAGCGCCGGCTGACGGCGCCCCGCCTGGGCCGCCCGGGTATCCAAGGGATCAGGCCGCTGGTTCGCCGGATGCGACGCGCCAAGCTCCTGAGCAGGGAATCCGACACGCCGACGCGCTCCAGGAGAACGCCCATACGTCTGATCGTTCCCTGATTGCCGTAGCGCAGCGTCAGGTCAACGAGTTCGGGAGCGCGCACGCGCTTCGCGGTCAGTTCATCGCGAATCCACACGTAGGCGCGCGGGAGGCCGTCGAACCGCGACCAGTCGTACACGGCGTCAACAAGCGTCCGCGCCCGCGAGGAATAGACCATCGTCTCTCCATCCGGAGTCTTGGCCGCTTCGATGCCGCCGAGGCGCCCGTCCGCAACCTTGATGAGCGACAGCGTCACCGAGCCGACGGTCCGCTCGCCCGAGATGCGGTTGTTATATGCGTACACGCGCGTCGGCACCTGCTCGTCGAATCCGTACCGGTTGAACGCGTTCGGCCCGCAGATCTGGTAGCGGCCGCCCTGGTCCTTCATCAGCGCGTTCAGCGTCAGGGCTTCGCCGGGCGTCCACATCCCGCCCAGGGGCAGGCGTGACGGCACGAGGTACAGGCCGCGCCGCACCTGCGCGAGCATCCCGGACCGCGACAGACGGCTGTACAGCTCTCGTTCCTGTTTCGCGGAGATGCGCAGCGGGCCGAGCAGGTCGCCGGTGCCCAGGGTCCGAAGCCCTCGCATCTGCGCATGGGCGAAGAGCTGCCGTTCCAGATTGCCGAGTCTTCGCTTCATGGTGTGTATTCTACTTCGCTGTAATTGCCTGTCAAGCAATCTGGATAAAATGCATGTAGGAGATCGCATTCGCGTTTCCGCGGCCCGGGAACCGCCATCAGTCCCGAACGGAGCGCGCCGCCATGTCCTGACTCCCCGATTCGCGCTCCTTGATGGCCGCCGCGTCGCCTCGACAGCACCCACCACGCCCAATGCCTCGGCCGAGATCTGATCGCATCCGTTCGCCTATGAACCCGCCTGCGTCGCACTTCCGGGTCGAATGAGTTTCTTTACCACACGCCCATCGGGTTCGAGGCGCTCGGGCAGACGCTCGACATCGAGCTTCCCGACCAGAAGGTGAACGACTTCCGCCACGTCGTCACGATTCCCGCGGGCAGGACCGCGTTCCTGAACGCCATGCCCGATCCCGACGATCCGGCAAGAGTCATCATGCTCGCGGTCGAGGCGCGCGTCCTGGACCGATTTCGCCGCCGCGGTAGACTGTCATCGGCCCTCGGTCTTCTCGGGCGCGCGACGCCCGCCGCCGAGGAAGGGCTGCCGCCGGCGATCCCGGGATCGCCGCCCGGAGGGCCGCGCTCGACCGAAGCCGCCGCGAGGAGATTGCATCGTGCGAAAACTCTGTTTCTCTTGGGTGTGGCTGCCGCTGCTGCCGGCGTGCGCCGCCGCCGCGGCTGCCGGCCGGCCGGAGCCGACATCGACACAACCGCGGGACGAAATGGCGCTCTGGTATCGCCGGCCGGCCCGGGAGTGGCTGAAGGCGATGCCCATCGGCAACGGCTTTCTGGGCGCGATGGTCTTCGGCGGCGCCGCGGAGGAGCGGATCGCGCTCCTCGCGAGGATCGCGGTCGAGGTCGAAGAGCTGCTCGCCGCCATCGGCAGGCCGCCAGATGTACTTGAAGCGGCCGTCGGTCAGGGCATGGTACGCCTGCGCCTGGCTGTAGCACGGGGCGTGCTCGAAATGCAGCCATTCCCGGATCGTCTGCGTCGCGCCGCGCAACGCCGGGACGAGATCGACGCCATCGACGCGCGCGGGGCCCTTCGTCCCGGCCAGCGCGAGCAGCGTCGGCATGATATCCTCCAGGCAGACGGGCTGCGTGACCCGCCGCCCGCACGCGAAGCCAAGCTCCGGCGAGCCGCAGATGATGAACGGAATGTCGTCAAGAGCGCATAGCGGGCCGGAATGCACGAGGCGACCGGCGTATAGGCCCGCGAGAACAGCACGCCCCGCTCGGCCAGCCCGTCGAGTTGCGGCGTGCGCACGACCGGATGCCCCCGGCACGACAGGCAATCGCCGCGCATCTGGTCCGGCATGATGAGCAGCATGTCGGGCCCGGGCGCCGCCGGAGCGACGCCGGCGGTCAAGGACCGAACGCCGAAAGGGATGGCGCCCGCAAGCGCCGTCATCCGGAGGAACTCACGACGGTTCATCGCCAACGCCACGTTCGTCTCCGTGTCCGCCGCCGG
>JBFZCA010000457.1:0-2661 GCA_041308205.1 Planctomycetota bacterium
AGGTCCGCGCGGTCGTGGAGGAGTTCCGCGACCTGGCGGAGGCCTGCCGGCGCGGGCGCGAGGGAGAGGCCCGGTCCGCGGCCGCCGGCGCGGGCGCGACCGCCGCGCTCGCCTTCGAGGACCTGCTGCTCGTCGATGACGCCGGAATGCAGCGCCTGCTCGAGGATATCGATCCCCGGCGGCTCGCGCTCGCGCTCAAATCCGCATCGCCCGAGCTCAACGAGAAGATGCTGAGGAACATGCCGGTGCGCGCGGCGGAGGCCGTCAAGGAAGAGACGCGGCGCCTCGGGCCGGTGCGCGTCGCGGATGTCGAGGCGGCGCAGCGGGCGATCGTCGATGCGGCCCGGCGCCTCGAGGAACAAGGGCTGGCGCGCCTGCACGGACGCGGCGGCGAAGGAGATGTCATTGTCTGACCGAGTGATTCGCGAACGTGACAAGCCGCGCGCGGGCGGCGACGCCTCGGCCCGGCGGCCCAGCCTGCTCGAGGCCGAGGATCTGGCTCGCACCATGATCCGGCAGGCCCGCGGCAAGGCGGAGGACCTCACCCGCAAGACGGGCCGGCTCGAGGAGCAGTACCGGCGCCGCCGCGAGGAGCTCGCCGAGGAGTGCCGCGTCAGGCGGCAGGCGTGCGACGAGGAGATCGCGGCCCTGAAGACGCGCACGGAGAAGGACCTGGAGGCCCTGCGCGCGGAGGCGCGGGAGCGCGCGCACGCGCAGGGGCTCGAGCAGGGATTCGAGGAAGGATTCCTGCGGGGCCGCGCGGATGGGCTGGCGGATGGCCGCGAGGAGGGCCGCCGCCGCGCGCACGAGGAAGCCATGCAGACGCTGGGCCCCGAGCTGGCGGCGGCGGCGGCGGCGCTCTCGGCGCTCGTCAAGGAGATCGATGCGCGCCGCCACGCGGCGCTGAACGGCGCGGAGAACGACGTCCTGGCCCTGGCCATCGCCATCGCGGAGAAGATCGTCAAGCACGAGATCCGCCGGATGCCCGAGGTCGTGATCGGCAACGTGCAGAAAGCCCTGGAGATCGTCGCGCAGCGCAGCGGCGCGCGGATCGAGGCGCACCCGGACGACGTGGCGCTGATCGAGCGCCATGCCGCCGGCGCGCTGGATGTCTTCAGGGAGAGTCCCGGCCTTGCGATCGTCCCGAACGCACGCGTGGCGCGCGGCGGGTGCATCGTGACGAGCGGCGGCGCCGGCGCCGATCTGCAGATCGAGACGCAGCTCGCGCTGATCGAGCAGGCGCTCGCGGGAGAGTAGGATGGAGCGATTCGCGCGGGAACACGCGCTGCTCAGGGAGCTTGAGCCCGTCCGGGCGTGGGGCCGGATCCGGCACGTCGCCGGCACGGTCGCCGAGGCCGAGGGGCTCTGCCTCCCCATCGGCGGCGTGTGCGCCATTCGCGGCCGCCGCGCCGGCGAGGAGATGGCGGCCGAGGTGGTCGGGTTCCGCGATGGACGGGTGCTGCTCGTGCCCTTCGGCTTCGGCTACGGCTTGTGCGCCGACGACCGGCTCGTCTACGACGGCATGGCGCCGAACGTGCGCGTGGGCCCCGAGCTGATCGGGCGCGTGATCGACGGGGAGGGCCGGCCCATCGATGGGCGCGGCCCGATCGGCGCCAAGGAGGCGTTTCCGCTGTACGGCGTTCCCGTGAACCCGCTCGAGCGCACCCGCATTCGCGAGCCGCTCGGCACGGGCGTGCGCGCGATCGACGCGCTGCTGACCGCCGGCCGCGGCGCGCGCCTGGGCATATTCTCGGGCACGGGCGTCGGCAAGAGCGTGCTCCTCGGCATGATCGCGCGCAACACGGACGCGGATCTCTCGGTGATCGCGCTCGTGGGCGAGCGCGGCCGCGAGGTCAGGGAGTTCGTCGAGCGCGACCTGGGCGCGACGGGGCTCGCGCGTTCGGTCGTGGTCGTGTCCACGTCCGATGCGTCGCCCGTGGTGCGGCTGCGCGCGGCGCACGCGGCGATGGCGGTCGCGGAGCACTTCCGCGCACGGGGCAGGCACGTCGTCCTGCTCATCGACTCGATCACGCGCGTGGCGATGGCGCAGCGCGAGGTGGGCCTGGCGGCCGGGGAGGCGCCGACATCGCGCGGCTACACCCCGTCGGTGTTCGCGCTGCTGCCGCGGCTGCTCGAGCGCGCCGGCACGTCCAAGGAGGGCAGCATCACGGCGTTCGTGAGCGTGCTCGTGGAAGCGGACGACATCAACGATCCGATCGGCGATGCCGTGCGCGGCATCCTGGACGGCCACGTGTGGCTCTCGCGCGACCTGGCGGTGCGCGGCCGCTGGCCGGCCATCGATGTGCTCGGCAGCATAAGCCGCGTGATGCCGGACGTCGTGTCCGCCGAGGACATCAAGGCGGCGGCCGAGCTGCGGTCGCTCGCCGCATCGCTGGGGGATGTCGAGGACCTGGTGCGGCTGGGCGCGTATGCCGCGGGCAGCGACCCGCGCGCCGATCGCGCCCTGAAGCTGCGCGACCGCATCGAGGCGTTCTTGCGCCAGGACCGCGGCGAGCGCGTCGACGCCGCGGAGGCGCGCCGTCAGCTCAAGGCGCTGGTGGCGGAAAAGGAGCACGGCCGTGCGCGGGCTTGATGCGTTGTTGAAGGTCGCGGCGGCGGCCGAGGACCGGGCGCAGGGCGCGCTGTCCGCGGCCCTAGATA
>JBFZCA010000458.1:0-9173 GCA_041308205.1 Planctomycetota bacterium
ACCTCTGGCGCGCGACGCAGGACCTGCCGGCCGCGCTCGGCGACATTCGCGCCGGCGAGGGCGCGCTGATTCTGACGCACAATCCCGATTTCGCGGAGCAGATCGAGTCGGACGGGGTCGATCTCCTGCTCGCGGGGCACACGCACGGCGGCCAGGCGGTGCTGCCGTTCGTGGGTGCGCCGTTCACGCCCTCGCGGCACGGCCAGAAGTACCGCGAGGGGCTTGTCCGCGGACCGAGGTGTCTCGTCTACGTGACGCGCGGCGTCGGCACCTCGGCCGTGCCCGTGCGGATCGCGTGCCCGCCCGAGGTGAGCGTGCTCGAGCTCGTCCGCGCGCCTGAGAATTGAACACGACGCGTCGTTCGAAAGGAGAGAATCGCCATGCGGAAGACTCGGTGCGGTCGCGCGGGCATTTGTGGGGCGCTTGTCGTTCTTGCGCCGTGCGTTCTCGGGGAGGCATGGCCGACGTACTTGCACGATGGGCGCCGGAGCGGCGTGAGTGCGGAGGCGATTGCGGCGCCGCTCGGGTTGCGCTGGACGTTCGTGCCGCATCGCACCCCCACGCGCGCCTGGGGCGAGCCGCAGCCCACGCCGGTCGAGGGCAACCTCGAGCTCCCGCGCCTGAGGTTCGATGACGCCTTCCACGCGGTTGCCGCCGATGGCCTCGTGTGCTTTGCGTCCTCGGCCGACGACACGGTCTACGCGCTCGACGCCGAGACGGGCAGGATCCGGTGGGAGTTCGCGGCCGAGGCGCCCTTCAGGCTCGCGCCGACGCTGTGGGAGGGGAAGGTGTACGCGGGCTGCGACGACGGCCGCGTGTACTGCCTCGACGGCGCGACGGGAACACCGGTGTGGACGTTCGAGGCGCGTCCCGGCGGGGACCTCGTGCTCGGGCACGGGAGAATGATGTCGCTCTGGCCGGTCAGAACGGGCGTCCTGATCGACAACGGCGTTGCGTACTTCACGGCCGGGCTCTTCCCGGGCGAGGAGCTGTACCTGTGCGCGCTGGACGCGCGGACGGGGGCGCCGATCTGGAAGAACGACACCTACGCGCAGGGAGGCAAGGGCACGGTGTCGCCGCAGGGTTACATGGTTGCGTCCAAGGACGTCCTGTTCGTGCCGTCGGGCCGCGCCATGCCGGCGGCCTTCAGCCGCGCCGATGGGGCGCTGCTCTTCCACCGCAACTTCAACTGGCGCAGCATCGGGCTCTTCGGCGGCACGTACACGCAGCTTGCCGGCGATCTGCTCCTGAACGGCACGGAGCAGATTCTCGCCGTCAGGGCGGGCGACGGACAGCTCCTGTTCACCGACGATGCGCGCTGTCTCGTGCTCGACGCCGGGCGCGTGTACGTCCTCAACGGCAAGGAGCTCGCGTGCTACGAGGAGAAGACCTGGGCCGCCGTGCGCACGGAGCTCCTGGCGCTCAAGTCCCAGATCGATGCGCAGCGCGGGGTCGTCAACAGCCTGCGGACTCGTTCGACGAACGACAAGGCGCTCGCCGACCAGTTCGCGCAGGCGCTTGCCAAGGCCGAGCAGCTTGCCGTGAAGCGCGCCGGCCTGCTCGCCCGGCTCGACGAAGCCACGCACTGGCGCGCCGCGTGCGCGCTGACCGACTGCCTCGTCCTGGCCAAGGACACGGCGCTCGCGGGCGGCGAGGGGGCGGTGATGGCGTTTGCGGGCGGCCGGCGCGTGTGGGACGCGGAGGTCGAGGGCCGCGCCCGCTCGATTGCCGTGTGCGACGGCCGCGTGCTCGTGAGCACGGACCGCGGCGCCATCATGTGCTTCGGGCAGGGCGCGGGGCGCGATGCCGCGCGCGTGCGGCAGGAAAAGAGCGCGGATCCCCTTCCGGCCGATGCGGCCGGCGCCGCGTGCGCGAAGGCGGTCGAACGCGTGATCCGCGAGAGCGGCGTCGTGCGCGGCTTTGCGCTGATCGCGGGCGATGAGAGCGTGCGCTGCGCGCTCGAGCTGTCGCGGCGGACGGCGCTCGTGAGCCACGTGATCGAGCCCGATGCCGCGCGCGCCGATGCCGCGCGGAGGGCGCTCTGCGCCGCGGGCGTGTACGGCGACCGCGCGGTGGCGCTGCGTCTTCCGTACACGGCGATCACGTGCGCCGATTACTTCGCGAATCTCATCATGTGCACGCCGGTCGACGGCAAGATCCCGCTTGCGCCCGCCGAGGTCCTGCGCATGCTCAAACCGTGCGGCGGCGTCGCCTTCGTCGGCCTTGTGGGCGAGCAGGCGGATTTCCCCGGCGCGGCGCTCGGCAACTGGACGTCGTGGATGGCCGGCCTGAAGGCCGAGATCGAAGCCCGCGGCGATCGAGGCACGACCGTCGAAGTCCACGACACGTACCTCAAGGCCGTCCGCGGCGCATTGAAAGGCGCCGGAACCTGGCTGCATCAGTACGGCGACCCGGGCAACACGGCCTGCGGCGACGACGAGCGCATCCGGGGGCCGCTCGGCGTTCTGTGGTTCGGCGAGCCCGGCCCCGGCCGCATGCCGAGCCGCCACTCGAGCAACGTCGCGCCCCTCGCCGCGGGGGGCCGCATGTTCGTCCAGGGCGAGAACGTCGTCATGGCGTACGATGCGTACAACGGGCTCTCCCTGTGGGAGCGCGAGCTTCCCGGCGCTCTGCGTCTCAATACCAAGCTGGAGGCGAGCAACATCGCGGCGTCCGAGGACGGCGTGTTCGTCGTCATCGGCGACAAGTGCCTGCTGCTCGATGCGGCCGGCGGCGCGACGCGCCGGGAATACGCGATGCCGCCCGCGGCGGCCGGCGGCGCGCAGCGCTGGGGCTTCGTGGCCTGCGCGGGCGACATGCTGATCGGGAGCCGCATGACCGCCAACTACCATGCCGACCGTCTGTTCGCGCTCGACCGCGCGAACGGCGCGGTGCGCTGGGTGCACGACGGGAAGCGCATCATGCACGCGACGATCGCGATCGGCGACGGCAGGGTGTACTTCGTCGATCGGGAACTGCCCGATGCCCTCAAGGAGGAGGCCCTGCGCGACGTTCCGGCGGAGACGCGCGTCGACCGCCTCGGCAAGCCCGTGCCGCCGGACGTGCGGCTCGTGGTGGCGCTCGATCTTCGCGGCGGCGCGAAAGCGTGGGCGCGGCCGCAGTACGTCGCCGACTGCGTGGCGATCGGCTCCGCGGGCGGTGACCTCACGGCGATGTACGCGCGGGGCGTGCTGGTCCTGTGCGGCCAGCCGTGGAACGGCCACTTCTGGCAGGAGTTCTACGCGGGCGAGTTCTCGCGGCGGAGCATCATCGTCCTCGATGGCGCCGACGGCAGCCTGCGGTGGTCGGATCGCAAGGGCTACCGCAGCCGCCCGCTCATCGTCGGCGACACGATCATCGCCGAGCCCTGGGCGCACGATCTGGCGACCGGCGAGGTCAGGCGCCGGCCGCATCCGGTGACGGGCGCCTCGGAGTGGTGGCAGATCTCGCGGCCGGGGCACCACTGCGGCTGCATGGCGGCGGCGCCGCACATGCTCTTCTTCCGCTCCGGCACGACGGCGTTCTACGATCTCGATGCGGATTTCGGCACCGTGCATTTCGGCGCGCACCGCATCGGCTGCTGGATCAACTGCGTCCCCGCCAACGGCGTCGTCCTGGCGCCCGAGGCCAGCTCCGGATGCGTGTGCCCGTTCGCGCTGCACACGACCATCACCTTCGCGCCGCGCGCGGAGAGCCGCCTCTGGGGCGTCGCGAGCGCGCCGGGGTCGCTGACGCCGGTCCAGCGCCTGGCCGTGACGTTCGGCGCGCCCGGCGACCGGCGCGATTCCCGCGGCACGCTGTGGCTCGCCTATCCGCGGCCCGGCAACGATCGGCTCGTGCTCCAGATCCCGATCGGGACGATCGTGCTGCCCGGCGGCGGCTTCGCGTTTCGCACCGTGCAGGGGCTCGATGACGGCGATGACTGGCTGTTCGCATCGCGGGGCCTCGGCGTCACCCGGTACATGGTTCCCGTGAACGGCGCCGATGCGGCGCCCGGCGAGTTCACGGTGGCGATGTACTTCGCCGAGCTGGACGGGGCCGCGCCCGGAGAGCGCGTGTTCGATGTGGAGCTGCAAGGGCGCACCGCGGCGGAGAAGCTCGATGTGGCGGCCGAGGCGGGCGGCCCGTGCAAGGGGCTCGTCAAGGAATGGCAGGGCGTGATCGCGGGCGCCGCGCTCCATGTCGGGCTCGTGCAGCGCGGCACGGGACCCGTGCGGACGGCGGCGCCCATCCTGTCGGCCATCAGGATCGAGCGGACGCGCACGCTGCCCGCCGCGATGGTGCCGCCGGCGTTCGTGCTGAGCGATGTGCGCGGCGAGGCGCGGCGGGAGCTGCGCATCGTCAACCACTCCGATGCGGCCCTGGCGGCGGTCCTGGAGATGGCGTGTCCCGAGGGGTTCACGCTCGCGGCCGAGGGCGCGGAGATCAACGTGCCGCCGCGCGGCGCGACGGCGGTCCAGGTGACGGCGCGCGTCGCCCCCGGCACGGCCGCCGGCGCCTACCTGGCCGACTTCAGGCTGCGCGCGAACGACATGATCGTGTCGCAGGCGAACGGCGACATCCGCCACGCGGGCGCCGCGGGAACGATCGTGTTCACGGCGTGCGCCGATGCGCACGTGCACAAGCTGACGCCCGCGCGCAGCCTGGGCGCGAGCGACTACGTGCTCGTCGATGGCGGCGACAAGGAGATGGGCGACAAGGAGCATGCGATCGGTTTCATCTCGTTCGCGCTCGATGTGCCGGGGAAGCCGGTCTCGGCGACGCTGCGGCTGCGCACGGCGCCGCTCGACTGGGCGCCCAGCAGCGACGCGGGACGGGTGCATCTCGTCGAGGAAGCGATCGCGGAGCACGCCCTGACCTACGACGCGCAGCCCGCGCTGGGGCCGCAGGTGGGAACGATCGGCGCGCTCAAGGCCGGCCAGACGATCGAGTGCCCGCTCACGGTTGCGCTCGAGGGCCGAACCACGCTGACGCTCGCGCTCGTGCCGGTGAATTGCGACGGCGCGGGCGTCGTCTCGCGCGAGGGCGCGCAGCCGCCCGAGCTCATCGTGACCTTCGGGAAATGAGCGTGCCTGCTCGCTTCGAAGGCCCCGCGGGAGCGCTGCTCGACGGCGCGCCCCCGTCCCTGCGCTTCGACGCGAGCACGGAGTTCATGGCGCGCTTCGTTCGCGTGGCTCCCGGCGCGCGCGCCGCCGAACCGGCGTGCGGGAGCGGCATGCTCAGCCTGTCGATGGCGAGGTCGGGCGCACGGCAGGTTATCGGCACGGATGTCGATCCGGCCGCGCTCGAGGCGGCGCGTGCGAACGCGGCGCTCAACGCGGTCGCGAACGCGGAGTTCGTCGAGGGCGATCTCCTCGAACCGGTTGCCGGGCCGCTGGACGTCGTGGCGGCGCTCCTGCCGCACCGGCCGGCGCCGCGCCCGTTCAACCGGCGTTTCTACGGCGGACCCGACGGGACCGACCTTCTGCTCGCGCTGATTGCACAGGCGCGCGCCCGGCTCGCGCCCGGCGGACGGCTGTACCTCTACGTCAACAGCATCGCGAACCCGCACCGCGTGCGCGCGGCCCTCGATGAGGGGTTCGATGCGACCGTGTGCGGCGAGAGGAAGCGGTACTTCACGCGCGAGGAGCTCGATGCCCTGACGCCGGGGCTTCACGCGCACATTCTGGCGCTGGGCGCGCGGGGCCTGGCCGAGCTGGGCGCGGACGAGGGCGGATCGTTTTTCACTGGCCGCGTGTACGAGGGCATCAAGCGGTGAACGGGCGCTGTCTGATCATCAATGCGGACGACGCCGGCCTCGCGCCGGAAGTCGATGCCGGCATCCTGGAGGCGATTCGCGCCGGCACGGTGACGTCGGCGAGCCTGTTCGTCAATCCGCCGCACGAACCTGACAACGCGGCGCTCCGCGCGGCCGGGGTCTCGCTCGGGCTTCACGCGACGCTCACGCAGGGGATGCCGTGCGCGCCGGCCGCGCGCGTCCCCACGCTTATCGATGCCGAAGGTCGGTTCTTCCCCGACGGCCGCGAGCGCCTGGCGGCGTTCAGCATCGCCGACATCAGGACCGAACTTGCGGCGCAGGCGGCGCGCTTCGAGGCGCTCGCGGGCGCGCCGCCCTCGCATCTGGACTTCCACAAGCACCTTCATGCGCACGATGCGCGCGTGCTTGCGGCGGCCATCGAGCTCGCGGCGGCGCTGCGCGTGCCGCTCAGGGCGGTCGATGCCGGCATGCGGGCGGCATGCCGCGCGGCAGGGGTCGCGACGACGGATCATTTCCTGGGCGGCGTCATGCCGCCGCCCTACTGGACGCGGGAACGGCTGTGCGCGGCGATCGCGGACCTCCCGGCGGGGATCACCGAGCTCATGTGCCACCCTGCGAAGGGCATGCGGCCCGTGGCGGGGCTATGGTACTGCGCGGAGCGCGATGTCGAGCGGGAGGCGCTCCTGTCCGAGGAGGTGCGGCGGTGCTGCGCGGCGGCGCCGCTCGCGAGCTTCGCCACGGCGCCGTTCACGAGGGCGGCGGGAAGATGAGGCTCGACATCCTCGACTACAGCGCCTACGGGAACGCCATCGACGCGGAGAGCGATGCGTGCATCGCGGCGGCCGCGGCGGCGCTCGGCATTGCGGCGCGGATCCGCTCGATCCGCCGCGGGGAGCGGCTTCTTGACTGCGCGCCGTGGGTATGGCTCAGGTACGATCTGCGTTCGCCGGATGACCTTCGGTGGATATGCGATGCGGCCGGCGAGCTTGCCCGCGGCGGCCGCGCGGTGTTCCCCTCGGCCGCGGCGATCCTGCGCGCCGAGGACAAGCGGGAGACGCACGCGGCGCTGCGCGCGGCGGGCGTGCCCGCCCTCGAGTGCCGCCCCGTCGCGGAGATTGCCGCGTGCGGGCGGCAGGCGGTGGTGAAGCCGCGCGTGGGGTGGGGCGGCATGGGAATCCTGCGCGTCGACGACACGCGCTCGTTCCGCGGACCCGAGGGGTTCGCGGCCGAGGACCACGTGTGCCAGACGTTCGTCCCGCATGACCGGACCTGGACCGTGGCCGCGACGGACGAGGGCGAGATCGCCGTGCTGGAGAAATGGCGGCGCGCGGACGACTTCAGGACGGACGGGGACTTCAACCGCGAGGTGCGGCGCGCGGCGCCGTTCGGGAACGTGGTCGCGATCGCGCGCGCGGCGCTGGCCGCCGTGGGACTGGTCGCGGGCACGGTCGACTGCATCGAGGTCGAGGGCCGCAACGCCGTACTCGAGGTCAATTCGGCGCCGTGCCTCGTGTATCCCGAGATCGCCGGGCTCGATCTCGCCGGTCCGATGGTGCGGCGCGTGTACGCGTGGGTGCGCTCGTGCGGATTCTGATCTGCCTCCCGACCGAGCTTGGGGCGGCGCGGGGCAACAGCGTCGCCGCGCGGCGGCTCAAGGCCGGCTTCGAGGCGGCGGGGCACGCGGTGACGGTGCTCTCGCGATGCGAGGCGATGACGGCGGGCGAGGCGGCGGCGCGCGCCGCGGACGCCGCCCCCGACGCGATTCTGGTCATGCACGCGTGGCGTTGCGCGGCGGCCTGCGAGGGCATCCGCGCGGCGTGCGCCGCGCCGATCGTCGTGTCGATGCGCGGGACCGACGCCAACGAGATGCTGTACGATGCCGTCCTGGGCCCGGCGATTCGCGTCCTGCTCGATACGTGCGCCGCCATAGCCGTCTTCTCCGAGCCGATGCGCGCGGCGCTTGCCGCGGCGGCGCCGGCGTGCGCGCACAAGCTGCGCGTGATCCCCAACGGGCTCGTCATCCACGAATGCGCGGTCGACTACCGGGCGCGCCTCGGCATCCCGGCCGAGGCGATGGTGTTCGCCGGCCTGGGGGGCCTGCGCGCGGTGAAGCGGGCCGCGTGGGTCGCCGCGCGCATCGCGGAGCTGGGCCGGGAGCTCCCCTCCGTGCGCTACCTGCACGCGGGCCCCGATGTCGAGCCCGAGGAGGCGGAGGAGCTGCGCCGCCTGAGCCGCGCCGATCCGCGGATTCGCGCCATCGGCGCGATTCCGCACGAGGAAACGGTCGCGTTCCTGCGCGCGGCCGACATCTTCGTCTCCGGCAGCCGCTCGGAGGGGATGCCGCATGCGGTCAGGGAGGCGATGCTCGCCGGGGTCCCCGCGCTGCTCTCGGCGATCGAGGGCCATCTCCTCATGGCCGAGCCGGAGCGGGAGGCGCTCTTCTTCGACGGCGCGGAATCGTTCGCACGGCAGGCGCGGAGGCTCGTCCGCGACCCGGCCCTGCGGGCGCGGCTCGGCGCGAGCGCGCGCGAGCGCATGCGCGGCGCGGTTCGCAATGAAGATGAAGCGGCGGCGTATCTGCGCCTGCTCGCACCTGGCCCCCGCGCGGGAGACGTGGTATAAGATGCGGGCGTTCGAGGCATTTCCGGTACGGAGGCACCCATGGCGGCGCCGTTGCTCGAGAAGATCAACGCCGACCTGACGTCGGCGCTGAAGGCGAAGGACGAGGCCCTGGTGTCCGTCCTGCGGATGCTCAAATCCGCGGTTCAGTACAAGAGCGTCGAGGGCAGCGCGCGCAAGGAGCTCTCCGACGGCGAGGTCATCGATGTCCTGACGAAGCAGGCCAAGCAGCGCCGCGAGTCGATCGACGCCTTCCTGAAGGGAGGCCGGGAGGACCTGGCGGACAAGGAGAAGGCCGAGCTTGCGGTCATCGAGCGCTATCTGCCGGCGCATTTGCCCGACGACGAGATCCTGAAGGTCGTCACGGAGGCGGTTGCCGCGGTCGGCGCCGCATCGATCAAGGACATGGGGAAGGTCATGGCCGCCGTGACGCCGGTCCTCAAGGGCAAGGCCGACATGGGCAAGGTGAGCGCGCTCGTCAAGGCGCGCCTCGCCTGAAGGCGTCCGATGCCGCGGGGGGGGGGGCGGCCGCGCGACGGAAGACGAGAAGGGGCCACGAAGGCACGAAGACACGAAGGGTCTCGGGTGCATTCCGGATGCGCGGCGGTTCACCGCTGATTTATGGCCCCTTCGTGGCATTCAGTGCCGGTCTCGCCGCAGGGTGATCTCTTGCGTGCGCGTCAGCGGCCGCGCGCGGCGCGGACCAGCGCGCGGATGTTCTCCGAGGGAGTCGTCGGGGGAATCGCGCAGCCCGCGTTGATGATGAGCCGCGGCGAATCCTCGTAGACGTCGAGGA
>JBFZCA010000459.1:0-4198 GCA_041308205.1 Planctomycetota bacterium
TTTCTCTCGCGCGGCGGAAGCCTCCTCACCATGGGCGGCTACGCCTTCGACATGCCCGTCGTGCCCCTCGACGATGGCACGTTTGTTGAAACCGCGAGTGCCGTGCCGGCCTCGAAGGTCGACTACGCCGTCGAAGCCGCGAGCATCAACACGCGCTTTGGGAAGGTGGGGGATACGCTGGGCCTCAGACCCGAGCAGATCGGCATGTTCGACCCGAGCGACCGTTTCGAGAGCTGCGTTCGCATCGATGGCGGGCCGATCGTCCTCCAGGGCGCGTTCGCGGGCTGGTCGGCGGTCGGCCTCACCGGGACGAACAACCCGGTGTCGCCGGTGCTCCGGGCTCGATGGCGGCCCCTGCTTTCGGCCCGCGATCGCTATGGAAGAGACTGCGGCCCTGCCGCGGGGATGCTCTGGCATAGCGTCGAGCAATCGTTCCGAGGCGGCGTATGGGCGTTCTTCGGGGTCGATAACGCCGACCTCTTCGCCCCCGGCGTCCTGCCCGATGACTATATCGTGAAGCTCGCGCGCGCCTGCGTCGCGCGTGTCGGCTTGTGGGAACTCATGGCGTACGAGAGCTGCTATCGCCCGGGCGAGACCGTCCGCTACAGAGTTTTGTTCGTCAACTTCGGGCGCCGGCCGCAGAGGGTGCGCTTGGCGATGCAGGCCTTCGGCGAGGAGGTGGTCGTCGGGGAACACGAGCTTGAACCCAGCGACAGGGACGGCGAAAGGTTCACGGTGCGCGCGCCGAGCGCGCACGGCATGTACGTGCTGCGCGCGACGTGCACGCTGCTGCCCGAGGAGTCGTACCTCGCCGCGCCGCCGCTCGAATACGCCATCTGCGTGTGGGATCCGGCCGCCGGCGTCGAAGGGCCCGCGCTCACGTTCGGCGACAACCGCTTCAGCGTGAACGGGAGGTCCGTCTTCCTCGCGGGCACGAACCAGACCGGCGTCGTGTGGCAGTCGCCGTCGGAGGGGCCGCTCCTCTGGTCGCGCGACTTCGCGCGGCAGCGCGACCACGCGCTCAACGCGATTCGTTATCTCCATTTCGGCCTCCGGCGCGAGCAGATCGTGAAAGACCCGCCCGATGACCGTCTTTGCCGCAGGACCGATGCGCTCGTCTACCTCCTCGCACGCCACGATCAGATTCCGATGCTCACGCTCCACGACTGGCAGCCGGTCGCGCTCGACCAGGGGACGCTCGCGGCGCAGAAGCGATGGGCGCGCTTCTGGAGCGCGCGCTACCGCAACGTCAAGGGATTCCTCTTCGACATCCAGAACGAGCCCGCCGTGAAGGCCGAGGACACGGCGTTCCACCGCGGCCTGTGGCGGGAGTTCGCGGCGGGGCTCGCGCCCGAGGACGCGGCGCGCGATCCGGCGGCGGCTCTCGGCGGCGCGCCCTTGGCGTGGGACGACCCGGCAGGAAGGCTTCGCGAGCAGTTCAGGCTGTGGCTCTTCCGCCGCTGGACGGGCGCCAACGCGGCCGGCCTCAGGGAGGGCAATCCCGGCGCCCTCGTCACGGTGGGCCTGCTTCCGTGGAACGGGCCCATCGACAAGGCGCTCGGCTTCGAGGGCCTGGACTTCGCCTGCTTCCACTTCTACGGCGCGCTTCCCGATTTCGCGGTCGAGGCCAAGTGGGCCGACCGGAGCCTTGCCTGGCAGGGCCTCACGATCGGGGAGTTCGGGGCGCAGGAGGCGCACGATGCGCGCGTGCGGGGCCTGAGCGGCGAACTCGCGCCGGAGAGCATCAGACGCTACGCCTACACGGTCCTCACGAGCGCGGGGCTGGGCGCGGCGATGGCGCTCTCGTGGGACCTCCGGGAGAAGGCCGAGACCGTGTTCCCGTGGGGCATGGCGCACAGGGACGGGCGGCCCAAGCAGGTCCTGCGCGCCTTCAGGGCCCTGAGCCTCTTCCTGCGGAGCTTCGCCCTGCGGCCGATCGAGCCCCGGGCGGTCCTGGCCCTCGACTCGGCGGGCCGCCTGTCGGCCGGCAAGGACGCGATCGATGCGGCGATCGGGACGGCAATTCGGACGCTGCTTCACTGCGGGGTCCCGTTCCTCCTCGCGAACGAGGAAGACGGGCGCGCGGGCCGTCTCGCGAAGCTGGGCCCCGAGACGGCCGTGCTGCGGCTTCCCTCGGGCGGCGACAAGGAAGCGCTCGGCAAGGCGTACGAGGAGCTGAACGCGCGCCTCATCGAGAAATTCGGGCCGCGGCGGGCGGTGATGCGCTTCGAGGTTCCGACCGACAAGGGCGCGCTCATCGTCATCGCCAACCCAACCGAGGCGCCCGAGGCCGTGCGGCGCGAGGACGGGTTCGCGGGCACGCTCCCCGCCCTCTCGGCCTGCGCGGTCCACAGGGGCGCGGGCGGCGAGACGCTCGGCATCGCGGCGGGCGGCGAGGTCGAATTGCCATCGGGCGCCAAGCTGACGCTGCCCGCCCCGTCGGTCCTCTTCGCGCCGTTCGGCGGCGACCTGGCGGCCGCCGGCGTGCTCGTCCTCTCGCCGCTTGCCGAGGGGGAGTTCGCGTTCGGCGCGCGCGCTGCGGGTTTCGATTCCTTCGCCGCCGGCGAGATCGTCGATGGCGGCTTCGTCACCTACGAGGAAGGCATGCTGCCCCCCGGCGGCGGCGCGCTCGCCATCGACCGGGACCGCCGCGGCTGCCTGATCCTCCTGGGCCGCAAGGAGCGCTTCGAGGCGGCGGGGAAGCGCCTGTGCGACCTGGCGCGGCTCGGGGCGGGGGAGTGACCGGCCTGCGGCGCGAGCTCCGCGACCGATCTTGAGACTCCGCCCCCACGCCCTTGGTGTCTGCGTGCCTTTGCGGCAGGGCAGCCGTTCACGGTTTTCTCGCCGTGTTCGGGTACACGGACAGGTGTCATCTGACGGAGAAGAAACCACAGAGGCACAGAGGGCACAGAGAAGAGTACGGAGAGAGACCACCGCACTTGACACGGAGCCACGCAACGTCTCACGTTTCGTTCTCTGTGGCCTCGGTCTTCTCTGTGGTGAATCATGAAGGTCACCACGAAGGACGCCTGGAGGCGGAGATTCGTGTGTGTTCGGGATGCCCTGTGAACGGTTACGCGGCAGGGTCGTTGCTCACGCGCCCTTGATGTCGGCAGCCCCGTAGGCCAGACACGCCTGTATGTCCGCCTGCTCCAGTCCGGGGTACTCCCGCAGGATCTCGCCGGCCGTCATGCCGCCGGCAAGGAAATCGAGGATCAGCGACACCCAGATACGGTGCCCTCGAATACAGGGCTTCCCGAAACACACGTGCGGATCGATCGAGATTCGTGCGAGCAGGTCGTCGCGGGTCATGACAGCGTTCTCCGGCCGGCCGCCGAGGCCGTACTCGATCATGCGCCGCCGCCTCGGCGCTGTCAACCTCGCCTCCGGTCTTGCTTTCCCGGCGCCCGACGCATACATTCTCGTCGTACCGCGACCGCTGCATGCGGGGCAGGAGGCGTGGCGCCGAATCCGCGCGGCGGAGGCTTGGCTTAAGGAGACGAATGCCATGGCACGTGCGAAGCAGCTTCCCGGCGACAAGAACGCGAAACCCAGGGTCCCGGCGATCGGCGTTTTCGCCACCGGCGACCCGCGCATCGACCCGGCGGCGCGCTCGCGCGCGGCCAACATCGTCCAGATCGTCGCCGAACGCATCGCCAGCGTCGCACTCCCCGACAAGACGCCGGTGCCGGTCGTGTGGAGCCCGCTGCTCGTCGACGGCGAGAAGGAAGCCGACGCCGTCGCCGCGCAGTTCCTCCAGGAAGGCGTCCAGGCGCTCGTGTGCGTTCCCGACACGTGGGCCTTCCCGCAGCTCACGGTGATCTCGCTCTTGAGCCATTTCCCCAAGGGCACGCCGATCAACATCACCTGCGGCAACAGCGGGCCCAAGCCGGGCGTCGTGTACGCGCACGCGCTGAACGGCGCGCTGGCCCAATATGGCCGGATGGCTTCGCTGAACGTCGGGACCTGGCCGGACACGGGTCTGGAGCCGGAGATGACCGACCAGACCGCCAAGAACCTCGTCGACTGGTGTTACGCCGCGGTGACCTCCGTGGCGCTGCGCGGCCGGCGCGTGGTCATCCTCGGGCATGATTCGATGGGCATGGAGACGGCGCTCGCCCACGTCATCCCGACGCGCAACACCTTCGGCCTCGAGATCACGCGGCTTGACATGAAGCTCCTGGCCGACATGCTGAAC
>JBFZCA010000460.1:0-9121 GCA_041308205.1 Planctomycetota bacterium
ACGTGGACTGACGCGCGCCCTCGCGCCTCTACGTCTCCCCGCGCATATACGCGCGGCGCAATGGCTCCGGGAAGCGTTCGATCGCGTACCTGAGCATCGTGCGGGGCATGGCGCGGTGGTGCCGCCGCAGGAACGCCTCCTCGGCGGCGCGGTCGCGCTTGCCGACCTCCCGGAGCATCCAGCCCGCGGCCTTGTGGATCAGATCCTCGGGGTCATCGAGGAGCAGGGCGGCGATCGCGCAGGTGTCGGCGAAATCGCCGCACCGGATGAAGGCGTGCGTGGCGACGATCGCGACGCGGCGCGTCCAGAGGCGCGGCGAGCGCGCCCATTCGTAGAGCGGCGTCCTGTCCCTGCCGGCGAGGTGCCCGCCCGCGATGCAGGGCGCGGTGAGGTCCACCAGATCCCAGTTGTCGACGCGGGCGAGATTGCGCACGTACGCGGCATAGACCCGCGCGCGCTCCTCCTCGGAGCCCGCCGTGAAGCGCTCGACGAGGACGAGCAGGGCGGCGAGGCGCTCCTCGTGGTACGGCGAGGCCATGAGCGCATCGATGGCGCGCTCGGAAAGGCCGAGGTGCCGCCGCGCGATCGTCCTGAGCACGGGGACGACGATGCCGAGAAAGCGATCGCCCTCGGCGTACTGCCCGGGGCCGGTCTTGAAGAACCGGGCGAGCTGTCTCGCCTTGGCCGGATCGGCATGGGACCTGAGCGCCGCGCTGAGCGCGGCGGCGGAGCTGCCTCGGGACGGGGAATCGCGCATGTCGTAACCATGCGGCATGGGCGGGGATTCTTCAAGAGCGGGCGAATTCACGGCTCTCGGTGACATGACCATTGCGAATGAACACGCGAAGAACGAACGAACGGATCAGCCACGAAGACACGAAGGCACGAAGAGTCTCGGGTGCAAACCGAGCGCGCGGTGATTCACCGCTGATCCTTGGTGTCTTCGTGTCTTAGTGGCATCGTTCTTCCGTCCTCCCGGGATGCGGGGGGACAGCCGCGCGGGCTCACACCCTGTACAGCACCGCCGCCGGGACGATGACCTCGAAGAGCGAGGCGCCGCCGTGCACGTAGCGCGGCCGCTCGTACTTCTCGCGGGCGTCGAACTCCGGGTTCTCCGCAAAACCGTGGTCGGCGAAGAGCAGGACGAGGGTCTTGGACGGCAGGGCATCGAGCAGGCCCTGGAGCTTGATCGCGGCGCCGGCGAGCGCTTCCCGGTACACGTCGGGCATGCCGCCGCGCACGCCGTGGCAGAGCTCGTCGATGTAATCCACCTTCACGATCGCGTCCTGGTGGCCGCCCTGGAGGTAGGCATCGCGCGTGACGACGCGCGGCCCGAAGAGGGCGCTTCCCGGAAGCTTGATCTTCGCGAGCTGGACTTCGGTCGTCGTGGGAAGGTGGGCCCAGAGGGCCCGCTCCTCGACGACGCGGAACGTCGCGCCGAGGTGGGGGAGGAACTCATCGCGCAGGCAGAGCCAGAGGTCGTACCGCAGGCCGTCGGCGAGGATGCGCACGACCTGCGCGGGATTGAAGACCTCGCGATGGCGGTCGATGACGTGGCGCTCGAGGTGCTCGATCCTGAGCATGTCCGCCGTGACCGGCGCGCGCATGAAGGCGGCGAAGGCGCGCTCGTGGCGCGCGCACGCGGCCGCGAGGCGCTCGTTCGCGGGAGCCGGATCGAGCGCGATCCCGAGCGCCGAGGCGAGGTTGGCGAGCGCATGCGCGCTGTAGACGGCGGGAGCCATCGCCGTTCCCAGCATGCGCTCCCAGTCGCGCGCCTCCGCGGCGGCGAGCTCGCGCTCGAGCGCCGCGGTGCACGTGAGAAACTCGGCCGCACGCGCGGCCGCCCGGCGCGCAAGGTCGCGCTCGCGCGCAAGGTGTCCCGCGGTCCCGCCCTTCTCGGGCGGAAGCTCGGGCGGGGTCGCACCCGCGAGCACGAGCTCCAGGCCGCGGCCGAGCGCGTACCTCAAGAACGATGGAAAAATGCGCTCCCTGAGCGCCGCCGCAAGCAGCGCCCCGCCGTCGCCGGCGATGCCCAGGCGCGCCGCGGCCTTCTCCCACACGCCCTCGGGAAGGCGCTCCTCGGTCCGCGCGATCCAGTCCGCGAGAATCTCCGGGCTGCGATCGTGAAGATCCTGCGCGGCATCGGCGAAGGCCGATGCCGTGTCGGGAGCGACCTGGAGCGTCTCGGGAGGCGCGTCGTGAACGCGGCACCACGAGGCGCACAGGACCTGCCTGCGCAGCGCCGCCATTCCCTCTGCGCGGCCCGTGGCGATGAGCTCGGGAAAGCGGACCCTGAACAAGGGCGGGAGGGCATCGAGCTCGTCCTCGGCGGCGCCCTCGACGATCCGCAGCACGGCGGAGGCCGGAAGGTCGCGCGCGTCGCCGAGCCAGGCGGAGAAGGCGCGGCCGAGCGCCTCGCGCGTGAACGTCTTGCCGGCCACCTGCGCCGTGAACTCGCGTATGTTGCGCGTCACGACCGCGAGCCCCTCGCCGAGGCTCTGCGCGAGGAGCGCGCCCGCATTCTCGGTCCAGTCCGCCGCGAGCGCGGCGCACGCGTCCGGGTCGCCGGCATCGATCGAGAGGAGCCGTTCGAGGAAGCTCGCATCCTCGTGCCTGCCCGCCTCTCTGAGCCTCGGCACGGCCGCCCGGAGCTTGGCGCCGTGCGCGCCGCCGCGGAGATCATCAATCGCCACGCGGATCTGCTCGCGGAGGCGCGCCCGCAGCTCATCCGGCGGCGGGAGGTCTCGGTCGCCGGCGCCGCTGAAGCCGCACCGGCAGACGGGCGCCACCCTGAGCTCGTTGATCCTGACTCCCCGGCAGCTCCGCGCGAGGATCGCATCCAGCTCGGCGCTCCACGCCGCCGGCGCGGCTTCCTGTGCAAGAGCCGGGATGCGGCCGAGCGCCGCGAGAAGGCGGTGTTCGGGCGTGGCGAGAACTGCGCGGTACGGCGCGAAGCGCTGCTCCCCGCACGCGGCGTCGTGGGCCGCGCGGTATGCCACGAGATAACGGTCGAGGAAGCCCTCGACGCGCGCACGCGCCTCGCGCGCGGCCGCCTCGTCCCAGAGGATCTCGCGCGAGCCGAGAGCCTCGGCGAGCGGCGCGAGCGCCTCGTCGGCCGCCGTCCACGGCGGCGAGGCATTGGCGAGCACGCGCCGCGCGCCCTCCACGTACTCCCGCGCCTGCAGGTGGCGGCCGAGGTCGGCCGCGAGGAAACGGCGGGCCGCCCGGACCTGGCCGAGCAGCGCCCCGAACTGCGGCGCGGCGGCTTCCCGGCTCAGGAAGCATTCCAGCCCATCGCGCGCGCCCTTCCGGTAGTCGATCGCCGTGACCGTCTCCTGAACGGCGCGCGCCTTCGCGCCCAGCGCATCGAAGGGAAGCGTCTCCGCGCCCGGAAGATCGCGGCAGCGCCTGATCTGCTGCGCGCAGTCGGCAAGCTCGCTCAGCGTCTCCTGGCCGAAGGCCTTGAGCGCCTGCCACGCCTGCTCCTGCGCGCTGAGCGATGCGAGGTCGCGGCGCCGCACATTCTCGGGAAGATAGGATGCGTTCTTCAGCCGTTCCCCGAGATCCTCGGGCAGGAGGTCGCCGGGGCCGAGCGCGCGGATCGACCTGAACGCCGCCTCCGACAGCGTGTGGAACTGAATGCGTTCGTCGTCGCCCCACGCGGTCGCGCTTCCCGAGGCCAGCATGGCGAGCATGAAAAGCGCGAACTGCTCGGCGCACATGCCGAAGGGGCCGCGCCGCAGGAGCTGCTCGGCATCGGCGTAGGGCAGGCGCCCCCGCGGCGCCTCGGCGATGAGGGCGCACAGCGCCTTCGCCGCCGGGCTGCGTTCGACATCCACGCGGAGGGCGAAGCCCTGCGGCGTCTTGTTGAGGATGCCGAGGGGCTTGAGGTGTCCCTCGATGACCGCCTGCAGCGTGCGCGAGCCTTCCGGGGCGAGCAGCCCCGGAATGAAGAAGTGCCGCATGAGCTCCGCGAACCGGCCCGCGAGGCTCACCTCGGTCTTCGGCGCGATCGAGCGGTGCCGCGGATGGCGGCGCTCGAGCGCCCTGTCGGCGGCGCGGTTGACGAGCTCGTTGAACTCGACCAGGCCGAAGGTCGATGGGTCGATCGTCTCGCGGGGCAGGACCAGGCTGCCGCGGAAGTACAGGCCGCGGATCTGTTCCCTGATCAGCGGGACGCTCTCCTTGATGGCCTCATCCAGGCGCCCCTCCAGCATGCGCGCCGCCGCCGTCTGCTCTTCCCTGTACATCGCGCGCAGCACCAGCCGCGCGCAGTGCTCCCGGAGCGCGGCGGGCTCCGGCGCGTGCGGCAGCCAGAACGCGAGGGGGAGGTCGGCCGGCAGCTCGGCCGCGAACGCCGCCGCGGGGTCGCCCTCGAAGACGTCGAGCGGCATGCCCATGAGCAGCACGAAGTCGGCGGCGCCCGACTCGATCCGCTCGCGCGCCCTGGCAAGGTCCTGGGCCGTGAGCGCCGCGAGGTGCCAGAGGAAGACCTCGGCGCGGCGCCGCGTGCCCTGCCACCTGCAGATGACGGTCATGGCGCTCTTCGGGCCCAGCCGGGCGAGCGGCAGGTCCTGCCCGTCGAAGAGCGGCAGCAGCTCGGCCGTGATGCGCGGATCGGCGAAGTTCAGGCGCTCGGCCGTGTCGCGGATCTTCTGGGCGAGGACGGCGAGCATGTCGGCCTGGGGCTTCACGCGGTAGACATCGTCGACCGGCGCGGGGCCGGGCGCGCGCTCGATGTACGCGCCCTCGCGTTCCATGTGCTTGAGAATGCCGGCCAGGTACTCGTAGTTGGCGGAGGGGTCGAGATCGGTGACCGAATCGACGAGCAGCCGCGCGAGCTGCCGCACGGTCGGCTTCTTCTCCCGCGGGCTCATCTCCCCCAGGATGAGGAGCTTCAGGGCGCGCAGGGCCGTCGCGCGGGTGCGCGCGTCCGGGAACAGGCGCTCGGCCTCGCGGGCGAAGTACTGGTAGACCGTGTCGACGAGCGGCCGGCACGCCGCCAGTTCCCTGATGCGGACCTCGAAGTGGTCGAAGATGCGGTCGGCGGTGAGCAGCGTCGCCGCGGGCGCGCCGAGCATGCCCTTGATCGCGCGCAGCGGATCGCCCGCGATCTGCGCGTGAATGAAGTCGACGACGCCGCGGTGCTGGCTGAAGAGCGGCCGCAGCTCGTCGAGCAGCGCCAGCGTGCCGGGATGGACCGGATACAGCGCCGCGAAGGTCGCGGCCGTGAAGCCGATCTCGCCGAAGGCCTCGGTGAGCGCGTCCCACAGGGCGGCGAGCTTCGCCTCGGCGCCGGGCTTCTTGCGCACGAGGCGCTTGGTGACGAGCTCCTCCACGTGGCGTCCCGAGAGCCTGAAGCGCACCGGGTAGCGGTCCTTGATCTTGTGAAACGTCTCCTGCCTGACCTGCCCGGTCTCCTCGATCCACTCCTGGAGCGTCGCGAGGACCCAGTACGGCCCGGTGCTCGTGCGCTCGCCGAGAAACTGGAGGAAGCGGATGTCCTCCTGGAACGCGCGGTCATCGGGCTTGGAGCGCAGGAACTCCGAGAGCTCGTCGATGAGCAGCGCCAGGCCCCCGCCGCCGAGGCGCTCGGCGAGCGCGTCCCAGAGCGCCTTGCGTCCCGGCCGGAGCCGGTAGGGAAGGTCGTGGCGCGCGATGAACTCGCCAAGCAGATTGGCCGACTCGGGCGCGAACAGCGCGGCGGCGCCGGCGCCTTTCTCCGCGAGGAACGTCGCGAGCTCGGCCGCGCGAGTCTCCTCGATGCTCCTGCGGATGTCCGCGAGCGCGGCGGCATCGGGCGGCGCGAAGAGCGGAGAGCCGTGCGCGCGGCAATGCACGCTCAGGGCATCGACGATGATGTCCTCGAGGCGCTCGCGCGCGTCGTAATCGACGAGCGAGACGGCGATGACGGCGGCGGACGGCGGGGCGGCGCCCCTGCCCAGGTGCGCCGCGATGCGGCCGTACGCCGCGTCGTCGCCGAGGATCCGCGCGAGCACGGCGAGAAGGTGCGACTTGCCCGAACCGAAGTTGCCCTGCAGGAAGAAGCCGCCGCCCTCGCGCCGCTCGATCGCGCCGAGCACGACATCGAGAACGTGCGCCGCATCGGCCGTGAGGAGGAAGCCGTCGACCAGGTCGCGGGCGAGCGCCTCGTCCTGGAGATCGCCGAGGCGCACGACGGTGCGGACGTGCGGCGCATCTACAATGTCGCCGACCTTGAGCCCGGCGTTCATGACGCGTGCTTCCTGCGCAGGCCGTGGAGGAATACCTGGTCGGGGTGGCGGGCAAGCGCCTCGTCGATGGCCTTGACGACTTCCTCGGCGCCCGCCGTGCGCTTCAGCGCCGCGAAGAGCGCATTGCGCACGTACCGGTCGGACGGATCGGCGGCGAAGAGCGGTCTCAGGAACTGGACGGCCCTGTCATCCGCGCCGGCCTTCACGTACGCGAAGCCGGCCTGCCTGCGCCAGTAGTCGTTGCCGGGATCGAGCTTGGCCGCCTCCTCGAACTCGCGCGCGGCGCCGGCCATGTCGCCATCGCCCTTGAGACGTTTGGCGTAGATGCCGTGGAGCTGCGGGTCGAACCTGCGCTCGCCGACGGCAAGCAGGCTCTGGATGGCCTCGGCGGGCCGATCGGCGCTCTTGAGCTCGAGCTGCATGCGGCGCGCCCACTCGTTTCCCGGCTCCCCGGCGAGCAGCGTATCGAGCGTGCGGCGGGCGTCATCGATGCGGCCCGCGTACCGGTAGAAGCGCGCGGCGCGCCCGAGCAGCCACGCGTCGCCGGGAAAACGGCCGAGCGCGTCGGCGATGAACGCGGCGGCCTCGTCCGTCTTCTTGCTCCCGGCCAGCGCATCGATGACCAGCCCCGCGAGGTACGCGCCGGGATTGATGCGGTAGGCCTCGTTGAGGCGCTCGAGCGCCTCGGCGGGGCGCTGGTCCTGGAGCGCGATCTGCCCGAGCACGGTCAGGGCGAGGGCGTCCGGCCCGAATTCCGCAAGCACCTCCTCCGCGAGCGCGGCGGCGTCCCTGCGCCGCCCCTCGCGGCGCGCGATCTCGGCAAGGAGCGCCTGCAGGGCCGCCGTCCGTCCGGCGGCGGCGATCGCCTCGTTCACTTCCTGCGCCGCCTGGGCGAGGTCGCCCCGGCCGATGGCCTGCCAGGCGAGCTTGATCTTGAGCTGAACGAGGGGGTCGGACACGCTTCGTGCTCCGTGCGAATCGACCGGAGGACCGCGGCGCAACGAGGCGATGATAGATTGCCGCGGACGGTTGTTCAATGGCGGGCCGGCCGCGGGCAGGCCTCGCGCCCGGGCGCTCGCCGGAGTCACCGGCTCGCGGGCGGAGCGGGCTCGGTCCGGCTGCTCCCGCGGTGGACGGCATCGTACGCCCTGCAGAACGGACAGCCGCGCTCGATGCGGCGCATGAAGCGTGCGTACCCGCCGTGCGGGAAACGGCGTCTCACGACGCACAGGGGGCAGATCGTGCACACCGCTGCCAGGGATCGCACGAGAGGGGAGTCGGGGTTCATGGCCATAGCTTCTTCACCTTGTCGCCGAGAAGCGCCGCCAGCACGTTGTCGTGCGGGAACGAATGGCCGAGGTGCTGGCGGAAGCCCTCGGCGTAGGCCGTGCCGATGCGCGCGCCGCGCGCGGCGCTCCACCGTTTCATGGTCTCTATGTAGGCATCGATGCCGTGGTGCTTCCTGAGCCACTCGCGCTGGCTCGCGTGGCAGGCCAGCAGCGCCGTCTTCGTGTCCATCGCCGCGCTCACATCGACGGCGAACATGGGCTCGACCGGCCGGCCGAAGTGGTCGGTCAGCTCGATGGGGTCGGCGTACAGGAGGTAGGGCACCTTCGGGAGCGGCGGCGCGCCGTCGGGCGCGCGCGTGTCGTAGAGCGGCACGGGCGCGTTGAAGCATGCGTCGCGGACGAGCGCGCTTGCCATCTCGTGGTCCGCCATGTAGTCCTGCGGCGAGGCCGTCATGACGACATCGGGGGCGGCGCGGCGCAAGAGCTCGGCGGTTTCCCGCCGGAGCCCGTCGCGGAACTCGATCTCGAGATCGTGCTGCATGAGGCACGCGTACCGGGCGCCGATCATCGCCGCGGCCCTGGCGGCCTCGGCCGCGCGAATGCGGCCGATCTCATCGCGCGTGTGCGTGGCGCTGCCGCAGTCGCCGTTCGTGAACGTCGCGAGCGTGAGCTCGTGGGCGGGGGCGAGCAGCGCAAGGGTGCCGCCCATCAGGAACTCGATGTCATCCGGATGCGCATGAATGGCGAGGATTCGCACGCTGCCTCCTTCGCGATGCCGCACAAGCAGTGTACCGGCGGCCGGCCGCGCGCCGCAAGCCCGGCAGCGCGCCGCCCTGCCGGGGCTGCGATGTTGCGCTCCCGCGTTTCCCGTGTGATCATGGGGGCTGCAGCACCCCGGTGACAAGGAGCACGCGCATGAAGATCAGAATCGAATACTGCACGATGTGAGACTACGAGCCGCGCGCCGCCGGTCTGGCGGCGACAATCAAGAAGCGCACGGGCATCGCCCCGGTCCTGCAGAAGTCGTCGGGCGGGGCTTTCGAGGTCTACAAGGACAGCAAGTTGATCTTCTCGAAGCTCGAGACCGGACGTTTTCCCGAGGACGACGAGGTGCTCAAGCAGCTTGCGTGAGGCAGGCTGGAGGATATGGGCTGGAGGATATGGGCTGGAGACTACGGGCTCACGACAGATGACGGCATCTGAGGGGGCGCCTGCGGCGCCCGCGGGGACATCCGGTCGATCCGCCGGCAGGCGCCGCGCCCGCGGCGTGCCGTTCTGGGCCTGTTCCCTGGGCCTTCACGCCGCGGTCTTGGCGGTGCTCGCCCATGTCGTGTGGCGGTACGATCCGGCCGCGGCGCCTGATGTCATCCTGGTCCTCGCGATGAATGCTCCTGCGGCGCCGGCGCCATCCGTCTTCCCATCCGCGCCGAGACGCAACAGCGTGGGCATGCTGCCGCTGCCCGTCGAGCCGCCGGTCAAGGCGCCGGCGCGCCGCGTGCGTCCGATCAAGGACATCGTGCCGGCCATCCCGCGGGGAACCGATGTGGCCGCCATCACCGCCGATTTCGCGGCGCTGGCGGCGATCGCGGCGCTGCCTTC
>JBFZCA010000461.1:0-4124 GCA_041308205.1 Planctomycetota bacterium
GTTCCGAGCACCGTGTCGGGCGGAAACGGGAGGCCGGCGCCGCCGGCATCGAGCGCGGCCGACAGCAGCGGGACGGCCCGCGCGTGCCGGTCTTTCCGCGCGAAGACGATTCCCGCCGCGCAGGCGATGCGCGGGTCCTTCCGCAGGTCGCCGGCCAGGTCGCCGCGCGCGAACACCAGCGCTGCATCCTCGATCCTGTCCTCGTGCGCGAGCGCGGCGCCGAGAAGCATCCGGGCCTCGCGCGGCCGCCGCGCCTCTTCGATGGCGTCCACGTGCGCGCGCACCCGGGCCCACCGGTCCTCGCGGGCGCAGGAGCGCGCCATGCGGAGGAGAATCTCCGGCTGCCGGTGCGCGAGCTCCTTCTGCGCGGCAAGCGCGAGAGCTTGGCCGAGGGCCGTGCGCTCCCCGGCGCCGTCGCCGGCGGCCGCGGCCTTTCCCGCATCGGCCAGCAGATGCTGGAAGATCGCGCTCTGCGCGGCGAGGAGCTCGCCCGTGAGCGCCGGCAGTTCGTGCTCGTCGATGCAGGCGCGATGCTTGTTGCCGAGCGCCTCGATCGCGACCCGGATGTCCTCCGCAGGCTTGCCGGCATATGCATTGCGGAACGCCTCGCGCGCGGCGATGTAGGACTTCCGGCAGATCTGGCGCTCGCGAAGCTTCTGGAAGCGATGCGTCCAGGCCGGCCCGCCGGCGGGCTTCTCGGCGGCGATGCGCGCGAATGCCTCGGCGATGAGCGCCTCGGCGGCCGCGAAGCACTCGGCCTCGATGGCCTGCTCGGCCTCGGCGCCGAGCGCCGCAAGAAGGCCGTGCACGCTCTCGGCGCGCGCGGCGGCGTAATCCGCGCCCCCCGTGAGCGCCTCCTCGCCCCCGACCGCGTCCGCCGCGGCGTCGAGCCTTCGGAGCGCCTCCTCGGCGGCGTCGAGCGGCGATAGGTCGGGCGCATGCAGCGCCTGCCGCGCCTCCTGGATTCCGGCGGCGAGGGCCGCTTCCCCGGCCTCCCAGGCGCGGTAGGCGGCAAGGTAGGCGCGGATGGCGTTCCACGGCTCGCCGCGCGCGCCGCGCGCGGCCGCGGCGCCGCTCAGAAGATCGGTGTACAGCTTGTGGACTGCCCTGAGCTCGGGCTCGGGCACGCGCTCCCTCAGGACGGCCGGGGTGGGATAGGGGGCGATTTCCCGGTAAAGCTCGCCGTACGCTGCGGCCATGCGCGGCCCGCCATCCGTCTGGAAGGCCTTCGCGAGGAGCGCGAGCGCTTCCGGATCGCTCGGCCCGCGCAGGCGCTGGATGGCCCGTGCCTGCGCACAAAGGGCGCGGCCGTCATCGGGCTTCCGCGCCGCGCACTCCCCGAGGATATCGAGCGAGCGCGTCAGATGGGTTCTCGTGTCGTGAAGCCTGCTTGTCTCGTAGAGCGCGAGTCCCCGGCCGAGCGCCGCTTCGTAACTGCCGGGGCGCAGGGCGAGGGCGTTGTAGAAGTCCGTGCGCGCCTGCCTGAGGAGCGCGTCCTTGTCCGAGGCATCCTCCGAGATCGCGCGCTCGAGGGCTGCCCAACCCGAGCGCTCGCGCGCCCCGGCGCGGTCGTCCGGATCGATTCCCGCGCAACCGCACGGAAGCAGCGCTCCGAACGCGATGGCGAGCGCGGCGCGTCCGAACGCGCGCGCAAGGCCGTCAGGGAGCTTCATGGCGGTCCTCACAGGTGGAACAGGATAACGCAGGGCGCCGGGTCCCGGCCGGCGCGGCGCACGAACGGCAGGCGCACGTCCGCGCCGCACGCGGAGGGCTCGATGCGAAGCCTCCCGCCTTCCGGCGGGCTGAAGAAGAGCACGCCCTGCGCCTTGGCGCCGGGCGGCAGCGCCGCCTCCTCGATGGCCAGGCGGCGGTAATGGCCGGCGATGCGCTCGTTCGTCAGCGAGACCGAATCCGCGATCACGAGGCCGGGTATGATCGCGAGGAGGAATCCGGGCACTGCCCGCCAGTACGAGAACGAAAGCGCCTCGGGCACGGCCCGCCAGGGAAGATGGACGAGCGTCGAGCCGTCCTCGAGCGTCACGCGCGCGCCCGCGGCCGAGAGCGTGAAGGCATCCGGGCTCGTGTTCTCGATCCGCACGACGACCGGCAGGATATCAAGGTCGATGAGGTCCGCGCCGAAGAAGAACTCGGCCTCCTCGGGCGCGGTGACGAGCCGGCAGGACACGATGAGGCCCGCCTTCTCCTCGTGAACCTGCTGCCGGCGTGCGGGCGGCTCCGTGAGCTCGTGAAAGCCGATCGATGCGCAGCCGATCGGCAGGAGCGCGATGAGGGCGGACGCACGCGGCATCCTCGGCGAGCGTGCTGGGAGCATGCGCGAGAATCTCCGGGGCGGCGGCCGTGCCGCCCTTCTCTTTATCGGGCCGGCGGAAGCCGCGCCTGCACGGCGGATGTCACTTCTTCTGCTGCGCCTCGCCGGTCATAGGGACGAAGAGGACGGGCATGGTGTCGCGCTCCGTCGCCCGGCCCTTCTCGTCCTTGGCGATGATCCTGAGGGCCTGCATGTACGTCCCGACGGGCACGACCATGCGGCCGCCGGGGGCGAGCTGCTCGATCAGCGCGGGCGGCACGTGGTCGGGCGCCGCCGTGACGATGATCGCGTCGAACGGCTGTTCCTCGGGCCAGCCGCGGTAGCCGTCGCCGATGCGCACCTGCACGTTCCGATAGTTCAGCTCCCGGAGCGTTTTCTCGGCCCGTTCGCCGAGCAGCCGGATGATCTCGATCGTGTAGACCTCGCGCGCCAGTTCGGCGAGCACCGCCGCCTGGTATCCCGAGCCGGTGCCGATCTCCAGGACCTTCTCTCCGCCCTTGAGCGCCAGCGCTTCGGTCATGAATGCGACGATGTAGGGCTGCGAGATCGTCTGGCCCCAGCCGATGGGCAGGGGGTAGTCGGCGTAGCACTCCTTCTTGTCGTTGCCGGCGATGCTCTCCGGCACGAACCGGTGCCGCGGGACCTTCTCCATGACCCTGAGGACGCGCTCGTCCGCGATGGCGCGCTGCCTGAGCTGCACCTGCACCATGCGCATGCGCTCGTGCTCCCACGGGTCGGGCACGAGCGGCGCGTTGAGGCGCTCGGCGAGGATCTCGCGCCCGCGCGCAAGCTCGCGCCGCAGCAGGGCGGCGTTCTCGCCGCCCGCGCCCGCCGGCTTGTCCAGGCGCGCGAGCCGCTCGAGCAGGCGCTCGGCGGCCGAGAGCGAGAAAGGCCGCCGGCCGTCCACGGTCGCGTAGACGGCGGCCGTGTGCGCGCGGGGCGTGCGCGCGGCGATCCACGCGCTCTCGTGCGCCCGCCATGAGAACGCGCCGCTCGTGCCGATCACCTCGCCGCCGGCGATGACCTCGATGGGCGCATCGCGGCCCCCATCCCAGGCCGAGCACTCTATCCGCAGCTCCTCGCCCTCCGCGCACGGCAGCTCCTCGCCGGGCAGGCGGTCGTTGACGCGCAGCGAGATGAGCGGACCCGCGGTGACGAAGACCGCGCCCGACGCCAGGCCGCGCACGTACCGCTCGTACGTGAATGCGCGGGGCATGTGCACGTACGTCCGGCAGAGCTCTCCGTTCTCGATCGCGGCCGGCGCGAGCCTGATGCCGCAGCTCAGGAGATCGTACCAGAGCGGCGTGGTGTCGTTCGACAGGGCCAGCGCATCGAGCTTTCCCAGGAGCGCCAGCAGCGGGAGCTCGGCGCCGGACAGGCCCACGATGGAGCCTCCGGCGCTGTGGGCATCGTCGGAGATCGCGAGGAGGTCGGGAACGCCGCGCGCGCCGGGCAGGTCGTCGGCCATGCACGACTTGAGCGCGGGGAGGTTGAGCGCGAGCACGGCGCCAAGGCCGGCATGGGCGCGCTCGAGCGCCCAGACGGCGATGCCGCCGCCCGGGTGCAGGGATTCGGTCAGCGTTGCGGGGTACGGGCCGAAGCGCGCATCGGCCGCGGAGGGGCTCAGGTGCCCGACGGCGAAACCCTCGGCGCCGAGCATGAGGAGCGTTGCGTTCAGATCGAGCTGCTCGGGCGCGAACCGCCGGAAGGTCCCCGCGCTCCACGCGTCGAGCCACGGTTGTGCGTTGTCGAGCTGGAGCACGGCCTCGGCCGCCGCCGCCGGGTCGATCGTCCG
>JBFZCA010000462.1:0-4122 GCA_041308205.1 Planctomycetota bacterium
CGCCCGCGGGCGCGGACCCGGCCGCCGCCCCGGCGGCGGCGCACCCCGCCGCCCCCAGCGTTCCTCCCGCAACGCCCGCAACCTCCAGAAACGTGCGCCGCGTGACACTGCTCCGATCGATGCGTTCCATGCTCGCGCTCCTCCGCACGGGGGATTCGGGTTTCGAAGACACGGGCATCGTAGCACGTCCACGGTGGATTCAGCTACGAGGGCACGAGGCCGGCATTCCGGCGCCTCCCGCACCCGCCAGGAGCGTTCACACGCGGCGCTATGCCATCGACGCTTCTGGCTCGATCCTCTGCGCGCGGTTTCGCGTGTCATCGATCAACGCGGCGGCGAGGCTCCGAGACACACCGGCCGTCCGGCAGCCCCAGACGGCGGCAGCAGGTTCTCCCACGGCCGCGGAGCGGTGAATCGTCCGGGCTCAGGCGCCGCGCAGCGCCGCACGGAGATCCTCGTGCTCGAACGCCGACGCTATGCGGTTGATCTCCACCGCACTGATGTGGAGACGCGCGGCAACGCGCCGCCAGGCCTTCACTGCCGTTCCGACCTCTCGTGCGATGCCGCGGGCCTCATCCAGATCGAGTTCGAAGTACGCCGCCACGTTCATGGCCAGATCGAGAGAGGCGGTGCCATCGTCGATGTCAATGGCTGTTGCCAGAACCCGCGGTTTGATGTCCACCGGAACCGGGTTGAGGTCATACGCAGGGGAAAGGCGCCAGCCATCCCCCCCGGCATGAAGGAATCCGTGATTGCGCAGGTGATCATCCGTATTGGAGATGAGCACGTTGAAGACCATGCGGCGCCAGAGTTCGTGCATGTCCCCGGTCGTTGCAGCACCATGCCGGCGGAGGGCATCGGCGATCTCCAGGTAACTGCGCACCTCGTGATCACTGGCGTCGAGCATGCTGAGTGCGGAGAGGAAAGGAATCCGCGTCTCTCCTTCCCGGTCAAAACGAGCAAGCAGGAGCACGGGCCTGTCGCCGGCAGTCTCGATGCGCCAGGTCGAGACCGTGATGCCCGCACTGGCGGCGAGCTTCAGTGCAACCGCCTCCCAGAGGACGGCGCTGATCTCGTCGTCCTTGTGGGGGAACTTGGCGAGGGCCAGCCGGCCATCGCGGTCGCGCACGGATGCTTTCGGCCGTGCGCCGCCGAGCGAAGAACCCGGCGCCAGAAGGAGCTGCAGGTCCTCGTCGGTGCCGGAACCGGCAGCTACCCGATCTGCCGCCGACAGCAGTCGGGGAAGCTCGAGCAGCGGCGGAATCCGGACCCTATCGCATTCCGCGAGGAACGGGCCGTCCGCCTTCGCCTTGAACCGTAGTGCGCCCTGACGCGCCTCATCATCCACCAGCAGAAGATAGTCAAGTTCGCGAAGGGTTCGTGGCGGCGTTCCGACGCGCTCCGCGCGGCGCCGCTCCGCGCGGCGCATGAGGACACGTCCCCACCGGTCGGGGGCTGAATCCCCGATGGCGCCGAAAAGGGCGGCGCCGGGGCGCGCATGGAAGGGACCGGGATCGAGCGTGAGAGCGGGCTCGAGCGAGAACCGATCGGGGCGCTCGAGCCAGGAGGCATCGTATTCGAAGCTCGCACTCTCCTTGCCCCTGCGCGTTCGGGTCCAGAGGCGTCCGACCAGATGTGTGACGCCTTCGAGGTCTACGTAGACGAGCGTTTCGGTCTCCATCACGCGGTCGGTGGCTCCCTGTCGGTGGTCTTGCGGGATCGGCGGATGCGCCTGGGCAGACGCTCCTCATCGAGCATGCGCCCGAGGGTATCGGCGCGCGGGTCAGCGACGGCGGCCAGTCGATCGGCCAGGCCCAGGACGAAGAGCACGGTCGCATAACTGCCCATGGAGACCCCGGGATCTCCCTTTTCGATCTTGTTCAAGGTCATGCGGCTGATAGAAGCGCGTTCCGCCATGACCGCAGTGGGAATGCGCCGCCGCAGACGGGCATCGCGGATATCCCCGCCGAGTGCCTGCAGGACACGGCGGACGGGAATCGGCAACGCTGCTCCGGATCGTCTCTTGCTCATATTGTGTCCATTATATTGGCCTTTATCGTATTTATCGTCCATTAAATTGTTCAGAAAGAGACTTTTTTCTCACGAGACTCGATCCTGCCGCCCGGCGCTTGTCCCTACCGAAAACTCCATCCGCGTTGCGCGGGAAAGGCGCAGAGCAGGAGTTCACCCGGGAGTCTGGGGCGCAATTCAGGCTTCCTTCTTGAGCGGAAGGGTACGGTGTACTCGGGGAACGGTCACTGATTCCGCGCCCCGCGCGATGCGTTCCATGCTCGCGCTTCTCCGCACGGGGGATTCGGGTTCCAAAGACACGCGCATCCTAGATGCGGCGCCCGTCACCTCAGCGGCGGCGGCGGCGGCCCGCTCAGGAAGATGTACTGGAGGAGATAGATCGGGTCGGCGATGTTCAGGCGGTCGTCGTTGTTGGCGTTGAAGACCGGGCGGCAGTCGGCTTGCGCGCAGGCGCAGTACGGGCTCCCGCCCGCGCCGAAGAGGCACGCGAGGAGATTGATGGCGTCGGCGATGTTCAGCTTGCCGTCGAAGTTCGTGTCGCCGCGCTGCCAGCACAGCGCCCTCGCCCCGAGGTTCGCGGCGCCCATGGGCAGCCCTTCCTCCTCGTACGTCCAGGTCGCATCGACCGGAGGATCGCCGACCTCTTCATCGCAGATGCGAATGGTCCCGCACGGCATTCCCTCGACCGAGAAGACGAAGTCCTCCCAGCCATCGATCAACCGATCGGTGCCGACCACGATCGGGCCGATGACGTCGATGATCACCGAGCGCGCGATGCCGCGCTCGGACAGCTTGTACAGATCCCAGTCGGGCCGGACGCCGCCCTTGGCGACGATGGTGTCCACGCCGGCCAGCATGTCGCCGACCTTGATCTCCCCGTTGATGCACACGCCGTAGCTCCAGCCCTGGAGCGGGCAGACGGCCGCGTCGGCATCGGCGCGCAGCATGACCGCGACCTTGCCCTCGTACGTGAAGACCGGCTCGACGCGTACCTTGCCCGATGGGCCGCAGGCGCCGAGGGCGACGCCGCGCTCAGGGGAGAGCGACACGCCTCCAACCGAGAACTCGGCCGGCGCCGCGAGGCTGCCGATGGGGTCGCGGCAGAAGGACGCCATCCCTCCCATGCAGGCGCCCGGCACGCAGCGATATGCTATGACGAGATCCTCCCATGCCGCGAAGCCGTTCTCGGGAAGACCGCGGGCCAGGTCGCCGGTGAGCGTCGCCTTGACGGTGATGCCGCCCGCGACGCGATCGATCGCAACCGCCGTTGCTCCCGCGGCGGCAAGGTCGGCGCCCGCGCGGGCCTCGACGATCTCGACTCCCTCCTGAATGCAGACGCCGTAGCTCCACCCCTGCACGAGGCGCGTCGTCGCGGCAGGCAGCGAATCGAACCGGACGGCAATCGTCGACTCCTGCGCGCCTCGAACAAGCGAGAGCCTGATCTCGGCCGAAACCTGGCCGTGGACAATCGCGGCGCACATCCACAGCGCGGCCGCAAGCGTTCCGCGTGCACGCAGTGCTCTCACGCGTTGCTCCTTTACTCCCGCGTTACTTCTCCGCCCCCCCGGCGCACGCACGGCCGGGGAGAGACCGATGCCTCAATTTAACCACAGAAACACCGGCCCCACCACTTTCAAGACGGGAAGAGGATCCCCGCTTCCCCTACCTCATACGCCGGCCGACCTTGTCACTCGGCGCGAGTGGCCGGCGGCGCATCGGCCTGCCGGGCCCACTCGCGGTAGATGCCCGCGATGTCCGCGTCCTTCTCGTTGCCCGCGTGAACGACCACGCGGTACTTGAGCGCCAGCGTCGAGCCCTTCGCGAGCTTGAATCCCGCCTCGCCGACCCAGTTGAGCGGCGTCGGCGAGAAGAACCCGTAGTCGCGCGTGAACCACTTGCAGGGCGCCCAGGGGTTGCCCGGCCAGTCGAGGATCGCGAGGCCCTCGGCCTTCCCGCCGTTGTCCCCGGAGAAGTCGCACCACGCGGAGGCGGCGCCGAACGTCGCCTTCTCGCCCAGCGCGCCCTCGGCGTTGACGAGGCGCCCGCCCTTCGGCACGGCCAGCGCCGGAACCACGCGGGCGCTGAAGAGCG
>JBFZCA010000463.1:0-2673 GCA_041308205.1 Planctomycetota bacterium
GCCGCCGTGGAGACCTCCGGTCCCCACCTCCATAGCGTCGGCAGAGCCGCAATTGCGCAACGGACGCGTTCATTGCACGTTTCGACGCACGGGTTCACCGAATATGTACCGCAGCGGACAACGCAGAAGCCCCGCAAATTCTTGCGGGGCCTCGGGTTAAATGATTGGTAGCGGCGACAGGACTCGAACCTGTGACACAAGGATTATGGATCCTTTGCTCTACCACCTGAGCTACGCCGCCTTTGTGTCAGGCTGAATGCCAGCTTCTTTTTATACGGTTTCGGCAAGGTATTTGCAATGGGGGGACACCAGAGCCTTGGAACCATGAGGAGATCGAATCATGCGAGAGACGCTCATGCGCCGGGCGCGGCGGGGGGCTGAAGAGATCCTCGATCTCTTCTCCGACCGCCGCTGCCTGGTGTGCGACGGGATCATCGGGCTCGGCCCGGTTGCGCTGTGCCGCTCGTGCGCGCGCTCGCTGCTTGCCGAGCGGCTCGTCGCGGCGCTCGCCCCGCCGGCCGTCGCCGCCCTGGGCGAGAGCCTGCCCGGTCTTGCGGGCGTGTGGGCCGCCGCGAACTACGCGAGCCCCGTCAGGGAGCTTCTCCTGCAGTTCAAGCATCACGGGCGATTCGCGGTGCTGCCCCTCCTCGCGGCGCTGTTCTGCCAGCGGTTCCGCCGCCTTCGCGGCCAGTTCGCGCCCGACCTGATCGTTCCCGTCCCGCGCGCGCTCTTGCGGTTCCTGTACCGCGGCACCGACCTCCCGGCGTGTCTCGCGCAGGCGGTCCGCGACCGTTTCCATGTTCCCGTCGTGCGCGGGCTCGCGCGGCCGCCGGCGGCCGCGCCGCAGACCCGCAAGACCAAGAACGAACGCCTGAAGCTCGCGCCCGGCGCCTTTCGTGTCCGGCAGCCGCGGCGCCTGGCGGGGAAGACGGTGCTGGTCGTCGACGACGTGCTCACGACGGGCGCGACCACGATCGCCGCCGCGCGCCTGCTGCTGGCCGCCGGCGCGACCCGGGTCGGAATCCTCGCCTTGGCGCACGGCCGCTGAGCGTCGCTCAGAACCTCGGCGGCGGCGGCGGCCGGCGCTTCCTGATCTCGCGCGTCTCGCCGAGGAACTCCGCGCGCACCTGCTCGAAGAACGCGCGCACATCGGGAGCGCGGAAATCCGGGTATGTCCAGAGGAGCGGCTGAAACGCGCCCTCGAAGAAAAGCAGCGTGATCTCCTCGTAGACGCCGTCGGCGCGCGGCAGCCGGTGCCCGCGGTCCTTCGTGCTCGCGAGCACGAGGCGGCCCTCGCTCACGAGCCCGGGGTCGAGGTTGATCGGACGGGGGACCGGCCAGGACGCCTCGCGGGCGATCTCCTCCTCGAGCGCGCATGCGGCGCGCTTGGCCGCGGGGAGACAGTCCTGCGGGAAGAGCCCCCCGAACACGTAGAAGATCCGCGTGAGGCCGCGTCCCATGGCGGGGGCATAGAGTCTCGTGTCCGGAAACTCGAGGGGCGCGCTTCGGCGCGCGATCGGCCCCCAGAGCGCCTCGAGGCGCGGCCCGATGCCGGCGAGAAGATCGGGGAATGCCGAAAAACAGCCGCAGAAGAGACGCGCGGGGGGGAAGGGGGAGGCGAAGCTGTCGGCGGAGGCGCCTGGAAGAGGCACGACCGGCCGGCCGTCACGCGCCGCGGGCGCACTCTCCGGCTTCCTTGTGGGGCGCGATCTTGCGGTCATCCTTCTGGAAGGCTAGTACCCTGTTCCGCAGCCGTAATTGCGGCACAGGGTACTATGGCGCCTCGCCGGGTGGAATTCAAGGTCTTTGCGGCGAGGGACGCTTGAATCCCGCTCGTCCTGCGCTAAACTTGATGACTCCCCCGGCGGCGAGCCGATGAGTACGTGTGGATCGGCCGCCGCGAGGCGGAGGCTGCCCGGACCGGGGCAGCCAGGCTCTCGGCATCACGGAGGCACCGATGTCCCGCAAGTGTGAAATCTGCGGCCGTGCGACCGCATACGGCAACAAGATCGCCCGGCGCGGCTTGGCCAAGGCCAAGGGCGGCGTCGGCAAGAAGATCACCGGCAAGGAATCGCGGACCTTCAAGCCCAACATCCAGCGCGTGCGCGCCGTCGTCGGCGGCGAGGTCCGCCGGCTCAAGGTCTGCACGCGCTGCATCAAGAAGGGCTTCGTCAAGAAGCCCGTCAAGCGCGCGGCCGCCAAGGCATAACGGCCCGGCCCCCGGACCATGCCGGCGCGGCCGGTCTCTCATGCGTCGGGGGAAATACAGGCCAGCGTGCGATCGTCTATGATGACGTAGACCCGATTGCCGGCGGTCTTGACCCCCGTGATCGTGCCCGAGGCCAGGTAGTGCCATTGCGCGCCCAGCGTCGTGCGGTCCAGGCACGCGAGCCGTGCGCCATCCACGACGACGAGCAGATTCCGCGGCGTCGGATCCCACGCGGTCACCGTGCCGTCGAGGGTGGTCGAGGCGCGAGCCTCGCCGCTGCGCGCCGCGAACGCGTGGAGCTGCTTGTTCTTGAGGCACACCCAGAGCCCCCCTTCCGCAAGCAGCGTCCCGGCGATGTCCTCGGAGAATGTCTTCTCCCACAGGCGGCCGCCCTTGGCCGCGTCCGCCAGCTTCACGCTGCGCGCGTCGGCCAGAAGCACCGTGTCGCCGTCGGCCGCGAGCGC
>JBFZCA010000464.1:0-2668 GCA_041308205.1 Planctomycetota bacterium
CGCCGCCCGCGCACGCGAGCCCGCACGGCGTCGCCACGAACTCGCCGCGGCCGTCCGCGTACGCCGTTTCCCGGTCGGCCGCCAGGTCGAACCGTGCGCCGCCGAGCATCGCCGAGACGACCAGGAGATCGTCGCCCTTGGCGACGTACCCGTTCGAAGGAACGAGCCACGGCCCTGCCGCGATGCGGTGGGCGGCGCCGCCGCCCATTCGCGCTCGTCCGACCGTCCAGAGCGCCTCGCCGCCGTTGCACCAGAGCCTGAGCCCGTTGGCGTAGATGACGAGGAGCCGGGCGTCGCGCCACGCGCCGCTTCGCAGCGCATCGGAGACGGACTGCGCGGCGCCGCCGGCATCGGCGTAGCGGATGGCGGCCGGCCGCACCTGCGCGTAGGCGGCCTGGACGGGCTGCATCATGTAGTACGAGCGGCAGGTCCTGCGCAGCCCGTGGCCTTCCTCGACCAGCCAGCCGATGTGGCCGTAGGCGAGCGTCGCCATGATGAAACGGTCGATCGATGCGTCGATCCTGCTCGGGTGCGCCCAGTCTCCGCCGCGGAAGAACCCGCCCGTCCACGGCATGCCGATGTCGCACTCGCGCGGGTGGATCTCCCTGAGGTCGAAGACCGGCAGGAGCGGAAAGACGCTCAGGTCGGGCCCGGAGTAGCAGAGCCCGTAGTTGCCGCTCGCGAGGCCCGCATAGAGCCACTGGTACGTGCCCTCCGACCAGGTGGGGCCGTAGACCGCGCGGTCGTGGAGCAGAATTTCGCCGTAGCAGTACAGCGTCTGCGCGAAGGTGCCCGCGCCGGGCACGCGATGGTCGAAGTCGCAGTAGGCCCACGGCGCCACGGCCGTGTGGACATCGGTGTACGCGGCGTTCGAGCCGAACTTCGCCTTGATCTTCGGCGCGTACTCGGCGTCGAGCTCGACCGCCCTGGCCGGCTTCATGGCGTAGCAGCGCGGCCAGGCCGGCCTGAGCTGCCCGTCGGGCGCGAGCTGGACGAAGTCAGGATTCCAGTTCGCGTTGATCGGCGCGAAGTCGGTGTAGTTGGTGTAGAGCCCGGAGAGCCAGCCGAGCGACTGCTGGTGGGCGACGAACTCCTTGAGCGCGGCATCGCCGCCGCGCGTGGGGGCTGCCATGAGCCTCACCGTGAAGCTCTCCCCGCCGTCGCGCCACGCGATCTCGTGGTTGCACTGGGTGAGGCGCCTGATGCCGTGCGCGCGCAGGCGCGCCGACCGCGCCTTCTCCTGCGCGTAGCTCTCGGGGCCCCAGCTTTCCTGCCAGAGGCGCGTGCCGGCCTCCTCGGCGTGAGGGGAGGGCGGATTCGGGATCGTGGGCAGGACCTCCTCGTACACGGGCGACACGGTCAGGAAGATGCGCTCGAAGAGATCGTTGCGCCGTCCGTCGGTCTTGGGAATGTAGCGCGTGCCGCCGATACGCCGCGCCCAGAGGCGGCCGTTCTCATCGGGCTGGAGGTGCGCCTCCGAGTACGGCTCCGACGCGTTGCTTCGATACCAATCCGGCCAGGCGGTCATGAAGAGCCCGGTCGCCGCGTCGGGCCTGAAGAGAAGCACGGGCGGGTTGCTCGCGCCGTAGGTGAGGAACGGAATCGGAATGAGCTCTCCGGAAGCGAAGGGCCCGAAGCCGCCGAGCCGCAGCTCGACCGCCTTGCCGCCGATGCAGGCCACGTCCCAGACGAGCGATTTCTGGAGCAGCCTGAACTCGTGCTTCACATCGGGTCCCTCGCCCTTCCGGAGGACGAGGCGCAGGACGCCGCCCTCGAGCGCCGCGGAGACCCGGCGCCACGCGCCCGGCACATCGGGGAGCAGGACCTCGGCGCCCGCGAACGCTTCGCACTCGGGACTCTCGTCCACGCGGACGAATACCCTGGGAAGCGCGTCCCCGAGAAGCACGCGGTACGCGATCGCCGCGTCGGTGCCCTTGTACGAGAAGACGCAGGCTTCGTTTGGCGTCTCCCAGCTCGCGCCGCACGCGAAGTTGCCGGCGAGGTTCTCGGGCAGGATCGTCTCCTCGCGCGCCGGGAAGGGCAGCGTGCCCGGGCCCGTGTTGAGCCCCGGGGACTGGCCCTCGAAGAGCGTCAGGTTGCGCTTCGGCCGCGGCGCGAACGCGAGGTCCCTGCGCACGTCCTCGCGCAAGTGCAGCGACTCGAAGAAGAGCACCCGTTCCTCGGTATTGGCGGCGCCGGAAACCTCGATCCCCGCGAAGCGAAGCGGGCCCTCGGGCCGGTCGAAGCGCGTCACGATCAGCCACCACTCGCGCCACCTGACGTTCGTGAGCTGGACGCGGGACTCGGCGCCCGACTCGCCCGCGAGAAGCAGCGTGAGCGTCACCTGCGGGGTCGAGGGGTCGGGCACCCAGCCCCAGTTGTTGCCGTAGCACCAGAGCTCGACGACGCGGGCGTTGTCCGGAATCGCGATCGGCGCCGGCGGCCGCAGGGTGATGCGTCCCGGGCCCGCCGTGCCGCGGTACGCGAGGCGCGCCGCGGGGTTCTTCTCGCTCCAGAGGACCTCGGCCGTTGTCGCCCGGAGCGTCGCCTCGGCGCCGTTCGCGAGCTCGAGCCGCCAGCCCCGCATGTCGTCGAAGCCGCAGAGGACGCCCTGCGGCTCCGTGCGGCCGGCCAGCGCGATCTCGTAGGGGACGACGCCGCCCTGTCC
>JBFZCA010000465.1:0-8046 GCA_041308205.1 Planctomycetota bacterium
GGGTGGGAACCCCGGCCTGGCATCGTTCGCGTGGGATCTGCGCGCCGCGGATGCCCGTGCGGAACAGGCCGCCGCGCTGCCCAATCCGGTCGCCGAGATCGAGCTCGAGGAATTCGGCGGCGATCGGTCGGGGCTGTCGGAGGTCGAGGCGACGGCGGTGCTGGGCCAGGAGATCGAGCTCGGCGGAAAGCGGGCCCTGCGCATGGAGACCGCCGCTCGGGAGCGGGCCGCCGCGGACTGGGAGTACGAGGCCGAACGGCGAGAAGTCCGCCGGCAGGCCGCGTGCGCCTTCGCGCGCGTGCTGGCGGCGCAACGGCGGCTCGAATTCGCCGGCGAAGGGCTGACGATCGCGGCCGAGGTGCAGGACACGATCGCGAAGACCGTTCGGGCCGGCGCCGCGCCGGCCATCGAGGCGGCGGGCGCGCGCATGGCGTCGGCGGCGGCGCGAAGCGAGAGATTCGCGGCGGAGGAGGAGCTCGGCGTCGCGCGCGCCGCGCTGGCGGCGCTGTGGGGAGGCTCCGAGGCGCGATTCACGCACGCCGAGGGCGAGCTGCGGATCGATGCCGCGCCCGAGCCCATCGAGAAGCTGCGCGCGAGCCTCGATCGCCATCCGGAGCTGCGCCGCGCCGAGGCGGAAGTCGATGTGCGGGAGTCGCTGCACTCCCTCCAGCGCGCGCAGCGCATTCCGAACGTGATCGTGCGCGCCGGGTACCGGCGTCTCGAAGGCGAAGACGCCGGCACGTTCGTGGCCGGAATCGAGCTGCCGCTGCCGATCTTCGATTCCAACCGCGGCCGGATTCGGGAGGCGGAGGCGCGGTTGGCCGGCGCCGAACGGCTTCGCGCCGCTCGGGCGCAGGAGCTCGGCGCCGCGCTCGCGCGGGCGCACGCCGCGCTGAGGATCGGGATCGCGAAGCGGGATGCATTCCGGCAGGAGATCCTGCCCGCCGCACAGGAGGCGTTCGATGCGGCGCGCGAAAGCTACGCGCAGCGACTGCAGAGCTTCCGCGAGCTTCTGACGGCGGAAGAGAAGCTGCTCCGGGCACGCATGGAGCACATCGAGGTGCTCCTCCAGGTCAGGGAGGCGTGGGCGGACATCGAGTATCTGACGGGAACGCCGGTTCCGCCGGTCCGGGCGGAAGCGGCGGAAAAGTGAGGGACCAATGTTGAAGGCCATAGTCGCGATCGTTGCGGCGGCGCTCGTCGTGCTGGCCGTCGCCGTCTGGGAACCAGTCCGGCGCGGTCTTTTCACGCACGGGACGCCATCGGGGCTCAAAGAGGCCGTTTCCCCGGACGGCGAGGCCGATGACGCCGGGCCGCTGTCGATCGATCAGGTGCTGGCGGCGCGCTGCGAGCACGACATTCTCGCCTACGAGTGCGATCGCTGCCGCTACGAGGTGGGCGTCGTGAAGATCGCTCCGGCGCTCAGGGAAGGGCCGCGGCCGCTCGTACGCATCGCGGAGGTCACGAAAGGCGCGGCGGCGGGGACGCTGTCGCTGACGGGCGCGGTGGCGCTCAACGAGAACACGGCGGTGCACGTGAGCTCGCGCGTACGCGGCGTGATCGCGGGCGTGTACATCGACCTCGGCGCGGCGGCGGCGGCGGGGGCGGAGCTCTTCGCCGTCGAGAGCGCGGAGATCGGCCAGGCCGTCGGCGCCTACGCGAAGAGCCGCGCCCAGCTCGCGCTGGCGAGAAAGAACGTCGAGCGCGAAGAGTCCCTCTTTGCGCGGGGCGTGTCGCCCGAGCAGGCGCTCTTCGCTGCGCGAACCGAGGTCGAGCGCGAACAGGCCGCCGCGGCCGCCGGGGCGCACACGCTCGGGATGCTCGGCATGTCCGCCGATGCGATCGAGACGATCGATCTGGCGCGGGCGCCGCAGGCGCCGGTTCGCGTCGTCGTGCGCGCGCCGCTTCCCGGCACGGTGCTCCGGAAGCATGCGGTTGCGGGCGAGCTGGTCGAGCCGGGCGAAAGCGTGATCCTCATCGCGGATCTGAGCGTCGTGTGGGTCTGGGCGGATGTCTACGAACGCGACATGGAGGCGATGCTGGCGCTCGGCGGCGGCGGGGAGGGCGCGCGGGTGGCGGTCGCGGTCGATGCGTACCCCGGCCGAACGTTTGCGGGCACGTGCGACTACGTCGGCGCGATGATGGACGAGACGACGCGGACGGCGAAGGCGCGTATCACGGTGGCGAATCCGGAGCGGCTGCTGCGGCCGGGGATGTTCTGCCGCGTGGAGGCGCCGCTCCCCGCGCGCGGCGACACGCTGATGGCGCCCGCCGATGCGGTGCTCGAGGACGAGGGCGCCGCGTTCGTGTTCGTCCATCTCGAGGGCGATTACTACGTGCGGCGGCCGGTCACGAAGGGGCGCGAATCGGGCGGCGCCGTCGAGCTGCTCGAGGGCGTCCAGGCGGGGACGCGGGTCGTCGCGGGCGGCGCGTTTCTCCTCAAGTCCGATGTGCTCAGGGAGAAGATGGGGGCGGGCTGCGCCGACTGAGGTGCGATCATGATCGAACGGATGACGCGTGCGCTTCTCGGGCAGCGGCTGCTCGTCCTGCTTGCCGCCGCCGCCCTGGCCGCGGGAGGGATCGCGGCGTGGACGCTGCTGCCCATCGATGCCTTTCCCGACGTCACCAATGTCCAGGTGATGATCCTGACGAAGGCGCCCGGGCTTGCGGCGGTCGACGTCGAGGAGCGCGTGAGCTTCCCCATCGAGCTTGCCATGCGCGGGCTGCCGAAGGTCAGGCAGGTGCGCTCGCTCTCCAGGGCGGAGCTGTCGCAGGTCGTGATCGTCTTCGAGGACGGGGCCGACACGTACTGGACCCGCCAGGTGGTGTTCGAGCGTCTGGCGGCGGCGCGCACGAGCCTGCCGCCGGGCATCGATCCCGAGCTGGGGCCCATCAGCACCGGCCTGGGGGAGATCTTCCAGTACACGCTCGAGAGCGACCGCCACGACCCGATGGAGCTGCGGGCCATCCAGGATTGGCTGGTGGCGCCGCGCCTGAAGCCGCTTGCGGGCGTCAACGAGGTCAACAGCTTCGGGGGCGCGGTGAAGCAGTACCAGGTCGTGCTCGACCCCGAGAAGCTGCTCAAGCACGACACGACCCCGCGGGAGGTCGTGGATGCCATCGAGGACGGCAACGCCAATGCGGCGGGCGGCGTGATCGTGAGCGGATGGGAGCAGGTGTACCTGCGCGGCGTGGGCCTGCTCCGCGATATCGGCGATATCGAGACGATCGTGCTCACAAACGACGCCGGGACGCCCGTGTACGTGCGCGATGTGGCGGAGGTGGTCATCGGCGCCGCGCCGCGCCAGGGGGCGGTCACGCGCGACGGCCGGGGCGAGGCGGTCGCGGGCATGGTCATCATGCTCAAGGGCGAGAACTCGCGCGAGGTCGTCGAGCGGGCCAAGGATGCGGTCGGAAGCATCGGGGCCGCGCTGCCCGAAGGCGTGCGGATCAACGTGTTCTACGACCGAACATCGCTCATCGACGCGTGCATCGCCACCGTGCGAAACGCGCTCCTCGAGGGCGCGGTGTTCGTGATCCTGGTGCTCTTGCTGTTCGTCGCCGAGCTCAGAACCGCGCTCATCGTCGTGTGCTCCCTCCCGCTCACGTTCCTGGCGAGCTTCATCGTGATGGGCCGGGTCGGGCTCACGTCGAATCTCATGAGCCTGGGCGGCCTGGCGTTCTCGGTCGGCATGGTGGTGGATGCCTCGATCGTGGTCGTCGAGAACATCCGCAGGCGCCTGGCATCCGGCACGGGCGGCGATGCGGACGCCGAGGTCGCGGCCGCGGTGGGCGAGGTCGGCCGGCCGGTGGCCTTCTCCGTGATGATCATCGCGATCATCCTGGTCCCGCTCTTCACGCTCCAGGATGTCGAGGGAAAGATGTTCGCGCCCCTGGCCGCGACGATGCTCATAGCGCTGCTCGTCTCGCTCGTCGTGGCGCTGACCGCGATCCCCGTCCTGGGCCGGACGTTTCTCTCGCGGCGGGCCGAGCGCGAGTTCGCGTTCGTGCGGCGCGTGCGCGGGGGATACCTCCGGCTTCTGCGCGCGGCGTGCGCGCGTCCGGGCGTCGCGATCGCCGCATCGGCGGCGTTGCTCGCGGCGGCCTGCGCACTCGTGCCGCTGATCGGCACGGAATTCATGCCGGCCCTCGACGAGGGCGCCATCGCCATCAACGCGGTCAGGCTTCCGAATGCGGCGCTCGATGGGGCCGTGCGCGTGAGCGATTTCATCGAGACGCGCGTGCGGCGGTTCCCGGAAATCGAGACGGTGGTGTCCAAGACGGGCCGCGCCGAGATCTCCGAGGACCCGATGGGGCCCGAGCAGACCGACATCATCATCGTGCTCAAGCCGCGCCGCGCCTGGACGCCCGGGCGGGACAAGGCGGCCCTGGTCGAGGCGATCAGGACGGAGCTCGACACCGTGCCGGGGCTGCGCCTCTCGTTCTCGCAGCCGATCGCGTTGCGGGTGAACGAGCTGATCTCGGGCGTGAAAAGCGACCTTGCCGTGAAGGTGTTCGGCGAGGATCTTGCGGTGCTCGAACGGCACGCGCGCGCCATCGCCGCGGCGATGGGCGCGGTCGCGGGCGCCCGGGACGTCAAGGTCGAGCAGGTTGCGGGCATCGCGCAGCTCGATGTCGAGATCGATCGGAAGGCGGCGGCGCGGCACGGCATCAGGATCGCGGACATCAACGCCGCGATCGAGATCGGCGCGGCGGGCGTGACGGCGACGACGCTCATCGAGGGGCAGCGCCGCGTCGCCGTGGCCGTGAGGTTCGCGGAGCCGGCCCGCAGGGACAGGGCGGCCCTGGAGCGCATTCTGGTGTCCGCGCCGGCGGGACAGCGGGTGCCGCTGGGGCAGCTCGCGCGCTTCAATCTTGTCGAGCAGCCCGCGCAGGTCAGCCGCGAGAACGGCATCCGGCGGGTGGTCGTCGAGGCCAATGTCCGCGGGCGCGACCTGGGGACCTTCGTGCGCGATGTGGAGCGCGCCCTCGCGCCGGTCGCGGCCGCGCTTCCGCCGGGGTACTTCCTGGAATACGGCGGTCAGTTCGAGAACCAGGCACGGGCGATGCGGCAGCTCGCCATCGTCGTGCCCGTGGCGCTGCTCCTGATACTCGTCGTGCTCTTCCTGGCGCTGGGATCGGTGCGGCATTCGATGCTCGTCGTGCTGAACCTGCCCTTCGCGCTCGTGGGCGGCGTGTTCGCGGCGGCGGCGTTCGGCATGCCGCTCTCGGTGTCGGCGGCGGTGGCGTTCATCGTGCTCCTGGGAATCGCCGTGCAGAACGGCGTCGTGCTCGTGGCGTATTTCCGCCAGTTGCGGGAGGCGGGCGCGTCGATAGACGACACGGTGCGCACGGGATGCAGCGTGCGCTTCAGGCCGCTGCTCATGACCGCGCTCACGAGCTTCATCGGCCACCTGCCGATGCTGTACTCGACGGGGGCGGGCGTCGAGATCCAGAAGCCGCTGGCCGTGGTGGTGATGGGCGGCCTGGCGACGTCGACGCTGCTCACGCTCATCGTGCTGCCGGCGCTCTACGCGCTCCTCGAGCGGCGACTCAGCGCCGGAGCTCGCGCTCGGGATTGAAGAGCTCCTCGGGCGATCCCGCGCGCCGCGCGGTGTCATCAGCGGCCGGGCGCCGTGCGACGGCATCCGTGCCCGGCAATCGTCGGTGACGGGTTCCGATAACGCGCGGCGGCGGGAACGGCGAGCGGGCCGCGCGATTCCGCGGCGCCCGTACGGCAAGGGAAGTCAAGGAATTCGAATTCACGCACCGATACAGGGAAAGTTGTTGCGACGCGCAACCGGAGCGCGTGTCCCGTTGAAATGGGGAGTTGGTCCATGATGTCAAACGACGCCAAGGTGAAGAAGAACGAGGTTCGCCGGCGGAAGCTGTTCATCCTGCCGGAGCTGCAGCTCAAGGTGGTTCTGCTTGTCCTTCTGATAGTGCTTCCGATGCTGATGCTCAACTTCATGCTGGTGTTCAACGACTTCTGGGCCTCGGGCGGCGCCAGCGATGGAGCCACGTATGCGCAGGCGCGCGCCATCTCGTGGTCCATCTTCAAGAGCTTCATGATCTCGATCATCATCGCCGTCCCGTTCTGCATCGCCGCGGGGATCGTGCTCTCGTTCAGGTTCGGCGGTCCGCTGTACCGGTTCCATTGCTTCCTCAGGGGGCTCGCGCAGCAGCGCTGGGATGCGGTCTGCAAGCTGCGCAAGGGCGACAACCTGACGTTCCTGCGCGACGACATCAACGCCGCGGTCGCCGTGTTCGCGGACCGGATTCGCGCGCAGCAGGCGCTCCTGCAGACGACCTGCGCGCTGCTCGATCGCCCGGAGTGCGGGGATGACGCGCGTCTCAAGGATCTCCTCGCCGCCATCCGCGCGGATTGCGCGGTGACGGCGGAGAAGCTCGGCGAGGGACGGCTGCCCGCGGGAACAACCCAGCACGCGCCTGCGCAGGAGCGAGTGCATGCGTGAGCGCAACGGCATGATCGCGCACCCGCGCGGCGCCGCGGCGGGCATGACCCTGATCGAGGTCATGATCACGGTGACGGTGCTCTCCATCTTCGTCGCCGCGGGCGGGCTGCTGCTCGCCACGCTGGCGCGACAGGGCGAGCTGAACCACGACCTGGCGGTCGTCAACTCGGAGGTGGGCAACGCGCTTGCGCTCGTGCACGCCAGTCCGTTCGACACGATCGCACAGGAGCTCCTGAGCGACGGGAGCATCGATCTGGGCAACTACACCTACCGGAAGATTCTCACGGGCGCGCCCACGTACCTTCCGCAGGGGTCGGTCACGGTGCAGTTCAGGGATGTGAGCGTGGGAGGCATTCTTCCCGACCCCTTGTTCATCGATGTGACGGCTGAATGGACCAATACGCATTCGGGACACCAGGTGCGGAGCTTCGTGACGGTCCGCACGCGTTAGCGGCGACGGCACGCGCGGGGAGGACGGCGGCAACGAGCCGAGGATCGCCCGCGCCGTGCAGGCGGCAGGGGAGCGGGTTGCGCCGCCGCTCAGGAGGTTCGATGCCGAGGGGTTTCACGATCCTCGAGCTGTGCATTACGCTGGCCATCATGACGGTGCTCGGCGGCGCCGTCGTGTCGATGGCCGGGAAGATGATGGACTACCTCGGGGAGCAGGATGTGCGCCTGGCGTTCGCGCTCGATGCGACGTCGACCTTCGCGAAGCTGGACGCCGAGCTCAGGGAGAGCGGGAAGGTGACGCTCGGAACGACGCGCTATCCGTACACGGCATCGGAGGGCGCGGAGCTGTGTTTCGTGCGGCTGGATTCGCCGCCGTGCCTGTTCGACGGGAGCACGGATCTGCGATGGAATCCCACGGAGATCCGGCTCAAGGTGGAGGACCGCGAGCTGCGCGTGTACGAAGGCGGCGTTCGGCGCACAACGCTCATAACGAAGGTCAACGGTTGTCTGTTCACGGTCGCAGCCCGGACGATCAGCATGGATCTGGATCTGACGGATGCGACTGCGGGCGTGCGGGAGCGCTTCAGGCGCATCGTCGTGATGCGCAACTAAGCGCTGCCGTGCGCGTGCGACGGGCGGAGCCTGGGCGGCGCGGCATGCGCGGCGCGGCACGGGAAGAAAGGAAGCGACGGTCGGTCCAATGAATCGGTACAGGAACAGAGACTCGTGTCCGCGCCCGCAGTCGCGAGGGGCGGCGCTGATCGCGTGCATGATCCTGGGCGTGCTGGTCTTCGGGCTCATGATGGCGAGCATGACGGTCGCGCACGCGACCAACAGGTGGTTCAGGCACCTGATCTCGCAGACGGAGGCGCTGGCCCTGGCCGAGGCGACGACCGAGCTGCGGCAGAAGGCGCTCCTCACGGACATCGCGAACTTCACGGCCGAGGAGATCATGCTGGAGCCGCGCACGGAGACGATCGTGAGCGGCGGCACGCCCATCACGGTGCTGTCGCGCGCGCGGCGCATCGGCGTGGGCGGCGCCACGACGACGGACGACTTCAAGCTGACCGATACGGACGGCGTCGTCGTGTACGTGAGCTACTACGAGATCACGGGGAGG
>JBFZCA010000466.1:0-15152 GCA_041308205.1 Planctomycetota bacterium
GTGGTGACGCGTTCCGTGCCGCCGGGGGAGACGTGGGCAGGCGTGCCGGCGCGCCGGCTGGAGCCGGCCGCGGCGCGCGCGGAGAAGGTCCCCTGCGCGGATCCTCAGCACGTGCTTTGAATCCGCGGCCCGCGGCGGCGGACCGCACTCTTGTCGTGCACTCAGGCTCGGCGTCGCCGGGGGACATGACGATGAGCCACGAAGACACGAAGGCACGAAGAAGACGACGGAAGAAACCACCGCGCCACGGAGGGCGCAGAGAGGAACACCGAGAGACGGCGCCGCAGCCGACGCGGCACCGCGTGCCGTCTCACGTTCCCGTCTCTGTGGCCTCGGTTGTCTCTGTGGTGCAACAGAAAGAGAATGGGGGACGAGGCGCGAAGACGGAACGGCCGGTCAGCGCGCGGCGGCGAAGATGCCCAGGGCCTTCTCGCGCGATTCGACGACGGGGAACACGTGACAGATGCCGAGGAGGTCGAAGATCTCCTGCACGTTGTCGCGCGGCGCGACGACCACGATGTTGCCGTCGTTGGCCTGCGCCTTTCCGGCGGCCCCGATGAATACGCCGGCGCCGGCGCTCGACATGTACTCGAGCCTCGGGATCTCGACGACCAGCGTGTAGACCCCGCGGTCGAAATACGAATCGAACGTCTGCTCGAGCTGCTCGTAGTTGTGGGCATCGAGCACTCCCGCGACATCGAGGACGGGGATGCCGCCCTCGACCTGGGAATGCCGTATGTCGACCGTATTCATGCCGTCATGCCTCGTGAACGCGGGTTTCCTTGTCGTAGAATTCTACCATCCGCGCCCCCTCGCGGCGAACGCGGGGCATTCCTTGAACGCCGGAGAGGGGCGCGCTATTATCGGAACGCACTAGAGCCTGCCGCGGCAGGCTCATTGCCGGAAGGACCGGCGGCGTGCGCCGCGGGCCTTCGCCGCAGGCCTGGGAGGCGCTCGTGAGGATTGTCGTCGTTTCCGACACGCATATGCCCTTGCGCGCGCCGGCGCTGCCCGACGCGGTCATCACGGCCGCCCGCGGGGCCGACATGATCATCCACGCCGGGGATTTCACCGAGGAGCCGCTGCTCGACGAGTTGCGTGCGATGGGGCGCTTCGTGGGCGTGGCGGGCAACATGGATCCTCCGGTCCTCCGGCAGGCGCTCGCCGAGCGGGAGCTTCTCGACATCGACGGCGTCAGGATCGCGGTCGTGCACGGCTGGGGCGCGCCGGCGCCCCTGCCCGCGGCGCTCCTGCGCGAGTTCGCGAGGAGCGAGGTCCGCGCGATCGTCTTCGGGCACACGCACGCGCCGTGCAACGAGGAGGTCGGCGGCGTCCTGCTCTTCAACCCCGGGAGCCCCACGGACATGCGGTTCGCGCCGTATCGCTCGTTCGGGATCCTGACGGTCGAGCGGGGCGATGTCCGGGGCGAGATCGTGAAGCTGTGATGCCGGCGGGCGCGGCAGGGAGCGCATCGTGAAACGCGTGCTGATCGTTGCGGGATCGGACTCGGGGGGCGGCGCCGGGATTCAAGCCGACCTGAAAACCGTGAGCGCCCTCGGCGCATGGGGATCGACCGCGGTCACCGCGCTCACGGCGCAGAACACCCTGGGCGTGCGCGGCGTGCACGCCGTGCCGCCCGCGTTCGTCGCCGCGCAGATCGCCGCGGTGCTCGAGGACATCGGCGCCGACGCGGTCAAGACCGGAATGCTCCTCTCCGCGGACATCGTCGCGTGCGTCGCCGATGCGGTCGCCGGAGCGGGCCCGATCGTCGTCGATCCCGTGATGATCGCCAAGGGCGGCGCGCCGCTGCTTGACGAGGCCGCCGTGGCCGCCGTGCGGGAACGGCTCCTTCCCATCGCCGCGCTCGTCACGCCCAACATCCCCGAGGCCGAGGTCCTGAGCGGCGCGTCCGTGCGCGGCATCGAGGACATGGAAGACGCGGGCCGGAAGCTCTGCCGGCTCGGGGCGCGCGCGGCGCTCGTCAAGGGCGGCCACGGGCGCGGCGACACCGTGACCGACGTCCTCGTCGAGGGCGGCATGGTCACGCACTTCTCGCACCGGCGGGTCGAGACGCGCAACACGCACGGCACGGGCTGCACGCTGAGCGCGGCGATCGCAACGCTGCTCGCGCTCGGCCGCGACCTGGCGGCGGCGGTTGCCGAGGCGCGCGCCTACGTCCGCCTGGCCATGGTTGCGGGGCCCGCGATCGGCCGCGGGCACGGCCCGCTCGATCACCTGGCGGCGCTGCGCCGCGATGCGGAGCGGCACGCGGTCATCGCCGCGCTCCAGGAAGCCTTCCGCGCGCTGTGCGCGCTGCCCTGTGCGGGGCTCATCCCCGAGGTGCAGAGCAACTTTGCCTACGCGCTGCCGCTCGCCGAGGAGCCCGCGGATGTGGCGGCGTTTCCGGGGCGCATCGTCCGCGTCGAGGACGGGATCGCGGCCGTGCGCGCACCGGCCTTCGGCGCCTCGCGGCACTGCGCGCGGATCGTCCTCACCGCCATGCGCCGCGATCCGGAGCACCGCGCGTGCCTGAACATCAGGTACGGGAGGGATGTGATCGCGTGCGCGCAGGGCGCGGGCCTGGTCTGCGCGTCCTTCGACCGCGGCATGGAGCCGCCGGACGTCAGGGAGCGCGAGGGCTCGACGCTCGAGTGGGGGACCGACTTCGTGCTGAAGAACGCGCGCGGCATCCCCGACGCGATCTACGATGAGGGCGGTCCGGGCAAGGAGCCCATGGTGCGCATCCTGGGCCGGACGCCGGCCGAGGTCGTCGCGAAGATCGGGCGGATCGTCCGGGCGCGGTGACGCGGCGCGGCTCGTCCCGTCCCGGCGGCGCTACTTCGTGATCTCGGGCACGGCGCCGAGGAGCACGGGCGGCAACTGCAGGTAGCGGGTCGTCCGGCGCTTGGTCTCGATGTCGCGGTAGACGCGTTCGATCTGCGCGGGCGCGAAGCCCATGACCGCCGCGGCCTCGGCGACGGGCACCGCATGATTGTGCGCCCAGAGGACGAGATCCATCTGATCGTAGGGGAGGACGAAGTAGAACTCATCCTGGCCCTGCGCCATGCTGTACGTGTCGGTCGTGGGCTGCACGTTGCGCAGGTCCTCGGGCAGCCCGAGGTGCTCGGCGAGGGCGTAGACCTGCGTCTTGTAGAGGTGCGCGATCGGCTTGACGTCGGCCGCGCCGTCGCCGTTCTTGACGAAGAAGCCCTGGTCGTACTCGAGGCGGTTGGGCGTCCCGACGACCGCGTAGTTGAGGCGGTCGGCGTGGAAGTACTCGAGCGTCTTGCGGATGCGCTGCTTGAAATTCGTCGCGGCGACGATCTGCAGGTACGGCCCGAGCGGCAGGCGCTGCTTGGACACGCGCCCCTGCGGGTCCTCGACGTGCAAGTGGAAGTAGTTGAAGCGGTCGCTCTCCGCGAGGTTCTGGGAGATCGCGATCTTGTTCTTCCACCCGGGACCGTACTCGGGAAAGACCTCGCGGATGGCCGCGTCGCGCCACCGGTAACAGCCGATCGCCTCGAGGGTCGGCGCGATGTCCTCGACGACGGGCTCGACGCCGAGGTGCGCCGCGAGCGTCAGGCCGCGCTCCCTGCTCCGGGGCGAGGAATCGCGCTCCGGCATGACCAGCGTCACGACGTTCTTCGGGCCGAGCGCGCGCACGGCCAGCGCCGCGCACACCGTGCTGTCGATGCCGCCGGACGTGGCGACCACGAGTCCGCGCCGGTGGAGCGGATCGCGCAGCACGCGCCGCAGCTCCTCGCAGATTCGCGCCGTCTCGGCCGCGCAGTCCATGTGCAGCACATCGCGCGAGAAAGTCATGGGTCGCTCCGTTCCGCGGCTCCCGCGGCCTCCCCGGCCGGGCGCCTATTCCGCCTCCGCCTCCGCGCCCGGCGCGTCGCCGCCGCCCTCGGCGGTCTCCTGCTCCTGCCGCTCGCGCCGGATCTTGTCGAAGCGCTCCTCCAGCGTCGCGGCCCGCGCGGCCCGGTCGTCGAGCTCGAAGCGCAGCACGGGCGTGAAGCGCGTCTTGAGCTGCACGCCGAGCTCGTGCTGGATGAAGCCGCGCGAGTGGTCGATCGCGCGCAGCGACGTGCGCTGTTCGGCCTCCGTGCCCATCACGGAGAGGCGCACCACGGCTTCCTTGATGTCGGCGGTCACTTCCGCATCGATCACCGTCACGAAGCCCACGCGCGGATCCTTGAGCCGGAAGAGGATAACCTCGCTGACGATCTCGCGCACGCGCTCGGCGATGCGCGCCTTGCGGCGCGACGTACGCCGCGCGCTCAGAGGGTTCGGCGTTTCGCCACCATGCGGAAGCATTCGACCACATCCCCTTCCTTGCAGTCCTCGAAGGCGGCGAACTTGATGCCGCACTCGAAGCCGTCGCGGACCTCCTTGGCGGAATCCTTGCCGCGCTGGAGCGACGTCATCGCGCCCTCGTGGATCTTCTCGCCTCCGCGGAGCACGCGCACCTGGTCGGCGCGGTGGATGACGCCGTCGCGCACCATGCAGCCGGCGATGTTCCCGAGCTTGGAGGCGTGGAAGATGCGCAGGATCTCGGCGTGCCCGCTCACGACTTCCTCGTAGACCGGGGCCAGGCGGTCTTCCAGGCCGGCCTTCACGTCGTCCAGCAGCTCGTAGATGACGTGGTAGATGCGGATCTGGACTCCGCGCTCCTCGGACAGCACGCGGGCGCGCTCGTCGATGGTCACGTTGAAGCCGATGACGATGCCCTTCGATGCCTCCGCGAGGACCACGTCGCCCTCGTTCACCATGCCGACGCCCGAACTGAGGATCTTGACGTGCACCTCGTCGGTGCCCAGGTCGATGACCTGCTGCTGGATGGCCTCGACCGAACCCTTGACGTCGGTCTTCAGCACGATCCTGAGCTCCTTCTCCTCCGCCTCCTTGAACTTCTTGAGGAAGTCCTCCAGGGTCACGACCTGCTCGGTCTCGGCGCGCTTCAGCTCCCGCCACCGCCGCTGGCGCTCCTCCGCGATCGAGCCGGCGAGCTGCTGGTCGCGGAGCACGTAGAACTTGTCGCCCGCCTCCGGGACGAGCGGCAGGCCCATGATCTCGACCGGCGTGGACGGACCGGCCTCGGTGATCGGCGTGCCGGTCGTCGTCGACCACAGGCCGCGGATGCGGCCGTGCGCCTGGCCGCAGAGCACGTAGTCGCCGACGCGGAGGGTGCCGTGCTGGACGATCGCCGTCACGAGGATGCCGCGCCCGCCGGAGGACTTGGCCTCCAGCACGACGCCGAGCGCGTCGAGCGTGGAGTCGGCCTCGAGGTCCTTGACCTGGGACATCAGATGGATCGTCTCCATGAGATCCGGGATGCCCTGGCCGGTCGCGGCCGAAACCTGGAGTATCTCCGTGTCGCCGCCCCACTCGGGCGGTATCAGGCCCAGCTCCGCGAGCCGGTGCTTGGCGCGGTCGGGGTTCGCGGACGGCAGATCGCACTTGTTGAGCGCCACGATCACGCCCACATCGGCCGCGCGGATGTGGTGGATGGCCTCCTCGGTCTGCGGCATGGGGCCGTCGTCGGCCGCCACGACGAGCACGGCGATGTCGGTCACGCGCGCCCCGCGCGCGCGCATGTTCGTGAAGGCGGCGTGGCCGGGCGTGTCGACGAACGTGATGCTGTGCGCCGGCAGGTCGATGCGGTAGGCCGAGATGTGCTGCGTGATGCCGCCGGCCTCGCGCTCGTGGACGTTGGTCTTGCGGATGTAGTCCAGCAGCGACGTCTTGCCGTGGTCGACGTGCCCGAGGAACGTGACCACGGGCGAACGTCTGGTCTTGTGCGTGCTCGCGAGCACCTTCTCCTCTATGACGCGCAGCGGCGCTTCCAAATCGAATTCCTTCCTGACCTCGATCTCGACCTCGAAGTTGATGCCCAGCTCCTCGAGCATGTCCGCGCTGAGGTGCGAGTTCGCGTTGACGATCTGCTTGCGCATGAGAAAGAACTTGAGGATGTCGCTCTGGCGGATGCCCGACGCGAGCGAGAACTCCTTGACCGTGACGGGCAGCGTGATGCCGAGCTTCTCCGGCCGTCTGGTCGCCGGCCTTTGATCGCCGGCCCTCGGTCGCTGCATGCCGCGCGAGAACTGCTGGTCGGTCCACTCTTGTTCCGGCTTCTCGACGGGGAAGAACCGCGTCTTGCCGCGGGCGCTCTTGCGGCGAGGCTGCCCCTTGGCGGGGGGAGCGCCGCCCGTGCCGGCGCCGGGTGCGCCCCCGAAGGACGTTCCCGGCCGACCATCGCCCGGGCGCTGGCTGTCGGGGCGCCGCGGGCCGGGCGCCGATCTCGGCGCCGGCCGCGCCAGCGGCGTTGCGGGCCGCGTGATGAACGGCTTGGGGCCGCCGAGTCGGTCGTGCATCGTGACCACGCGGCGGGTCCTGCCCGTGCGCGGCGGGCCCATTATCTTCGCGGCGCCGTGGTCCACGGCGGCCGCGGGCTCTTCCTGCGCGAGCGCGGCCTCCGTGGCAGGCTCCGGCGGAATGGCGGCGGGCTCGACGGGCTCCGGCGGCATTGCGACGGGTTGATCCGGCGGCGGCGGCGGCGGCGGAGCCTCGGCCGCCGGCGCGGGCGCTTCCTCGATCGCCGGGGAGGGTTCCTGCGGCGGGGCGGGGGCCGTGATCGCGGGCTTGTCGATCTCCTCGACGGCCTGGCGCCTTCCGCGCCCGATGACGCGGTGCTTGCGGCGCGCCAGGAGCGCGGCGATCTCGCCCGAGAGACTCTTGAGCTCGGCGACCTTGACGGCGATCTGGCCGACGCGGCCGTCGCCGGCCGGGGCCTCGACCGGTGCGGGTTCCTTGCGCTTTCGCGTCTTCGGCGCCGGGCATGCGGCCGCCGGAGCGGGGAAAAACGAACGCGCAACGGCCTCCTCGTCATCGGTGAGGCCGGAGAAGTTGTTCTTGATGCTGACGCCGCGCTCGGTGAGCCGGTCCACCAGATCCTTGGTGGAGACACCGAGCTGCTTGGCTAAAACATAAACTCTCGTTGCCACCTTCAGGTTCGCCTTTCACGTTCGCGGTCGGACGCGCGCCGCAGCCGCCTACGGGCCCGCGGCGTTCCGCTCGCCATCGCCGTCGTCCGGAGCTGCCTCCGGCTCCTGTGCGGGCGGCGCCTCCGTTGTAGTCTGCTCGGGTGCGGGCGCCTCTTCCGCGGCTTGTTCGGGTGCGGGCGCTTCTTCGCCGGTGTGCTCGGGTGCGGGCGCCTCTTCCGCGGCTTGTTCGGGCGCGGGCGCCTCTTCGCCGGTGTGCTCGGGCGCGGGCGCTCCTTCCGCGGCCTGCCCGGGCGCGGGCGACTCCGGCACGGTCTCGATCTCGATGAATTCGATGGCTTTGCCGGCCGTCTCCCCCGGCGCCCGTTCCTTGAGCGCGCTGTCGGCGTCCGCGCCGCCGCGCGCGATGCCGATCAGCGTGCCTATTTCCTTGCCTTCGTCGATGTCCTCGGTCTTGAGGCGCTGGATGTCCTCCTCGGACACCGCGACGACGTCCAGGTCCCAGTGGGATAGCGCCGAGGCCAGCCGCACGTTCTGGCCGCGCCTGCCGATCGTGAGGGACTGCTGGTCGGGAGTCACGTACACGCGCGCCCGCCGCGTATCGTAATCCAGGTCGATCGAGACGACCTCCGCGGGCTTGAGGGCATTGACGATGAACAGCTCCGGCACATCGTCCCAGCGCACGATCTCGATCTTCTCGCCGAACAGCTCCTCGCGAATGTTCTTGACGCGCGAGCCGCGCACGCCCACGCACGCGCCCACGCAATCGACGTTGGCATCCGAGCTGGACACCGCGATCTTGGTGCGGTGGCCGGGCTCGCGCGCTATGTCCAGGACCTCGATCGTCTTGTCCTTGATCTCGGGCACCTCGATCTCGAAGAGCGCGTTGACGAAGCGCGGATCGCGGCGGCTGATGATGATCTTCACCTGGTTGCCGTTCTTCTGCACGTCCAGGATGTAGGCCTTCATGCGGTCGTTGACGCGGAAACGCTCGGACGGCACCTGCTCGCTGCGGGGCAGGTATCCCTCGGCCTTGCCCAGGCCGATCACGATGGCCGACCCCTCGAAGCGGATGACCGAACCGGTCACGATGGTCCCGAGTTTCTTGGCGTACTCGAGGAATACCACCTCGCGGCCGGCCTCGCGGATCTTCTGGAACAGGACCTGCTTGCCCGTCTGGGCGGCGAGGCGTCCCAGTTGCTCCCGCAACTGTTCCGGGCTGAGGGCCTTGTCGCCCACGCTCGCCGTGACTTCGCCCGACTTGCGGTCGATGACGACCTGGACGCTCGCCTCCTCGCCCCATTTCTTCATGAGGGCGGAGCATATCGCGGCTTCGAGGCCGATGAAGACGGCCTCTTGCTCGATATCCTTCTCTCGATGGATCTGGTCGACGAGACGAAGTATTTCTGCTCGCATGGAAAAAAGGAGGGCGGGGCCCTCCTTCCTCTCCTACAAGAGCGCTTCCTCAAAGCCCCTGCGGAAGGCCGTCCGCCGCATGCACCCGGCACCATCGCCCGGCACAGGCCCGTGCCGCGGAAGGTCTCTGCAACAGGCTCTGTTATCGTGAGTTATATTAACAAAATCTAAACCACTCTAAGTCACGCGCGCGCCCGTGTCAAGCCCGGGCGCCCGCGGCCACGGGTGTCCATGATACCGCATTCGACGCGCGATTGCCGCCGGCGCACGCCTTTTCGGCCCGCGGCCCGCGGCGCGGCTTCCGGCGCGCCGCCTTCCCCTCACCCGTTCTTCCGGCGGTTTTCTCCATTTGTTTCTATTGATCGGCCGCCGGCCGCGGCTTCTTAAGATTCCCGGATGTCCGGCCGCGCGCTTCGCCGCGCAAGCGCCGGCCGCGAACGGACGATATCTGAACATGGGCGTTTCTTGACAGTGCGTCCCTCGTGGGGTACCATTGTGGGTTGCACATAAGTTATTGTTATCAAAGGACTTGTAGATGCTTTGCCAAAACTGCACGAAGCGCGCGGCCACCGTGCACCTCACGGAGGTCGTCAGCAACATGAAGAAGGAGATCCACCTGTGCGAGGAATGCGCCCAGGCCAAGGGGGTCGCCATCAAGACTCACATCCAGGGTCTTGAGATCCCGGAGTTCTTCGGCCAACTGGCCCAGACCCACGGCCAGACCGCCTCCGGCGCGAGCACGGAGGCGCAGGTGCGCTGCGACGCCTGCGGGCTGACCTTCGAGGCGTTCCGCAACTCCGGCAAGTTCGGCTGCCCGGACTGCGTCGCCAGCTTCAAGAAGGGGCTGGTGGGGCTCGTCGAGCGGATCCACGGCGGCACGCAACACCGCGGCAAGGTCCCGAACCGGGCGACCGAGCGCATCGCCAAGCAGAAGGAGCTCATGGAGCTGAGGGAAGAGCTCAAGCGAGCCGTGACGGAGGAGGCCTACGATCTCGCCGCCCAGCTCAGGGACACGGTGCACAAGCTCGAGTCCAAGCTGGGCTACCACACCGATGGGGCGGACGAATGTTCGAGCTGTCTCACCTGCAGGTCCTCTCGGGCGTATGGCTGAGCGGCGGCGGCGCGGAAGCCGACGTCGTCGTGAGCAGCCGCGCGCGGCTCGCCCGCAACGTGGCCGGATTCCCGTTTCTGACCCGCGCCTCCGAGGAGAAGCGCGCCGCGGTCGAGGAGCTCGTCCGCGCGAGCATCAAGGGAAGCTCGCTGCGCGGCCGGGTGAACTATCACGACCTGGCGGCCATGGAGCACGTCGAACGGCAGTTCCTGGTCGAGCGCCACCTCATCAGCCGCGACCACGCCTTCGCGCAGGGGCCGCGCGGCGTGGCGTTCGCCCCCGACGAGCGCATAAGCATCATGGTCAACGAGGAGGACCACCTGCGGATTCAGAGCCTGCGCGCCGGGCTGCAGCTCCGGGAGGCGTTCGAGCTCGCCAACGAGATCGACGATGCGCTCGAGGAGCGCATCGACTACGCGTACTCCTCGCAGTTCGGCTACCTGACCGCCTGCCCCACGAACCTGGGGACCGGCATGCGCGTCTCGGTGATGCTGCATCTGCCGGCCCTGGTCATCACGCGGGAGATCGAAAAGGTGTTCCAGGCCGTGAACAAGATCAACCTGGCCGTGCGCGGGCTGTACGGCGAGGGCACGCAGGCCTCGGGCGATTTCTACCAGATCTCCAACCAGGTGACGCTCGGCAAGACCGAGGCCGAGATCGTCGACAACCTCGCGAGCGTCATTCCGCAGATCGTCAAGTACGAACGCAAGGTCAGGCAGACGCTGCTGCAGGTCAAGCGCGTCGTCCTGGAGGACAAGATCTGGCGCGCGCTCGGCGTGCTGCGCTTCGCCCGCACCATAACGTCCGAGGAGACGCTCGAGCTCCTGTCGCTCGTGCGCCTCGGCGTGCATCTCACGGTCATCGAGGGCATCTCGACGAGCACGATCAACGAGCTCCTGGTGTTGAGCCAGCCGGCGCACCTCCAGAAGGTCGAGAGCGCGAAATTGAGCTCCCACGAACGCGACGTGGTGCGGGCGCGCTACATACGCGAGCGCCTGAGCAAGGACATGGGGCCCGTGGGATAACGGGCCGCGACCCCACGCGGAAGGCGGACGGATGGAAAACATCTTCGACCGTTTCACGGAACGCGCCAAGAAGGTCCTCGGGCTCGCCCGGCGCGAAGCCCAGGAGATGAACCACGATTACATCGGCACCGAGCACCTGCTGCTCGGCCTCGTGCGCGAAGGCGGCGGCGTCGCCGCGAACGTGCTGCGCAACCTCGGCGTCGACAACGAGCGCATCCGCGAGGAGGTCATGAAGTACATGCAGCCCGGCCCGGCCATGAAGGTCGTGAGCAAGCTGCCCTTCACCCCGCGCGTGAAGAAGGTGCTGGAGCTGTCGCTCGAGGAGGCCATCGAGCTCGGCCACAACTACGTCGGCACCGAGCATCTGCTCCTGGGCCTGATCCGCGAGAACGACGGCGTGGCCGCGCACGTGCTGCAGGATCTGGGCCTCAGGCTCGAGGAAGTGCGCGACGCCGTGCTCGAGCTGCTCGGCAGCCCGCCGACCCAGGCGTCGGAGCCGTCCGCGTCCGTGGCGCCGTCGCCGCTCGGGAGCTCCTCGCAGCAGCAGAAGCGCGGGAAATCCAAGACGCCGGCGCTCGACTCCTTCGGCCGCGATCTCACGGAGCTGGCCCGCGAGGGCAAGCTCGATCCGGTGATCGGCCGGCGCGAGGAGATCGAGCGCGTGATCCAGATTCTCGTGCGCCGCTCCAAGAACAACCCCGTGCTGCTGGGCGAGCCGGGCGTGGGCAAGACCGCCATCGTCGAGGGCCTGGCCCAGGACATCATCGAAGGCAACGTGCCCGAGCTGCTCAGGGAGCGGCGGCTCGTGGTGCTGGACCTCGCCATGATGGTCGCGGGCACCAAGTACCGCGGCCAGTTCGAGGAGCGGATCAAGGCCGTCATCAACGAGGTCAAGCGCGCCGGGAACATAATCCTCTTCGTCGACGAGCTGCACATGCTCGTCGGCGCGGGCGGGGCCGAGGGCGCCATCGATGCCGCCAACGTGCTCAAGCCGGCGCTGGCGCGCGGCGAGGTCCAGTGCATCGGCGCGACGACGCTCGACGAGTACCGCAAGTTCATCGAGAAGGACGGCGCCCTGGAGCGCCGCTTCCAGACCATCATCGTGAACCCGCCGAGCCCCGACGAGACCGTGCTGATCCTGCAGGGCCTGCGCGACCGCTACGAGGCGCACCACCGCGTGAAGATCGACGACGCGGCCCTGCGCGCCGCGGTGGAGCTGTCGACCCGCTACATCAGCGGCCGCTTCCTGCCTGACAAGGCCATCGACGTCATCGACGAGGCCGGCTCGCGCGTCCGCATGCGGACGATGACCCGGCCGCCCGACCTGCGCTCCATCGACAAGGAGGTCGAGCGCCTCACCAAGGAGAAGGAGGAGGCGGTCGCGGAACAGGATTTCGAGCGCGCGGCGCGCGTCCGCGACCAGGCCGACCAGCTCAAGAAGAAGCGCGAGACGGTCAAGCGCGAGTGGCAGGAGAAGTCGCAGGAGTTCAACGGCATCGTCGATGTCGATGTCGTGGCCGAAACCGTGTCGAAGATGTCCGGCATTCCGCTCACGCGCCTGGAGCGGGCCGAGGCGGACCGCCTCCTCAAGATGGAGGACGAGCTGCACAAGATGATCGTCAGCCAGGAAGAGGCCATCACGACCATCGCCAGGGCGGTGCGCCGCTCGCGTTCGGGTCTCAAGGACCCGCGCCGGCCCGTCGGCTCGTTCCTCTTCCTGGGGCCGACCGGCGTGGGCAAGACGCTGCTGGCCAAGTCGCTGGCGCAGTTCATGTTCGGCTCCGAGGACGCGCTCGTCCAGATCGACATGTCGGAGTACATGGAGAAGCACAACGTCTCCCGCCTCGTCGGCGCGCCGCCCGGCTACATCGGCTACGAGGAGGGCGGACAGCTCACCGAGAAGGTCAGGCGCATGCCGTACGCGGTCGTGCTCCTGGATGAGATCGAGAAGGCGCACGCCGATGTCTTCAACATGCTCCTCCAGATCATGGAGGAGGGCCACCTCACGGACAGCTTCGGCCGGCGCGTGGATTTCCGCAACACGGTCCTCATCATGACCTCGAACATCGGCGCGAGCCTGATCAAGAACCGTTCCGGCCTGGGCTTCCGGCAGACCGGCGGGGACCGTTCCTACGAGGAGATGCGCAAGGATCTCATGGAGGAGGTCGACAACAACTTCCGCCCCGAGTTCCTCGGCCGCCTGGACGAGATCATCGTCTTCCGCGGCTTGACCGAGCAGGACATGCGCATGATCATCGAGCTCGAGTTCGAGCGGGTGAAGCAGCGCATCGGCCAGCGCGGCATCGACATCGCGCTGGGAGACAGCGCCAAGGAGTTCCTGCTCAAGATCGGCATCGAGAAGGACGCGGGCGCGCGGCCGCTCAAGCGCGCCATCGAGACGCACATCGAGGACCCGCTGGCGGAGGAGCTGTTGCGCGGCGCCTACCCGGAGGGCGCGAAGGTGCTCGTGGTGAAGGAGGGCGACAACCTGAAGTTCACCTACAGCCCGGTCGCCGATCCGGCCGTGAGCGCGGACGCGAAGCACTGAGCTCGGCGCGGCGGGCGCGGGCAGGAGAAGGAGCAGGCGTGGTGACCGGAGAGGGGGACGCGCGCGGCGGCATGCGGCGGGTGCTCGTCTCGCCCTGCAAGCTCGCCTCGCCGATCGACCCCCGCCTGCTGCTTGCCGCGGATGTCCTCGCCCGCTGGCTGCGCACGCACACCGCACGCGTGGATGTCGCGTTCGCGATCAATCACGACGGCAAGTGGACCTCCGCCGGCGTGTGCGGCCGCGAGGACCCGCAGGACGCGCTCCGGCGCCGGCGGGAGAAGCTCCAGGCCGACATCGCCGCCGCCGTCGAGCGCCTGGGCCTCGACTGCGGCGCGCGCGTGCGCTTCTCGCTCGACCCCGACTTCGCCCGCGGCGCCGCGCGGCTGTTCGCGACACTGTTCGCCCGGGGGTGCATCACGCGCGACCGCGTCGTGGCGCCGTGGTGCTTCGCGTGCATGACCGCGCTGGACTGCGACCGCAAGCGCAGGGCGAGGGAAGAGACCATCGAGGCCGTGCGCGTGCTGTTTCCGCTCAAGGGCACCGACAAGAAGCTGCCGGTTCTTCTCCGGTCGCTCGAGTTTCTCGGGGCCACGGTCGGCGTGGCGCTGCATCCGGGGGACAAGACGCTCGCGCCGCTCATCGGCCGGACGGTCCGGGTTCCGCTCTACGGGCGCGAGGCGAAGGTCTTCGGCATCACCGAGCAGACGCTCGTCGGCAAGGTCAGGCCCGTGCTCCCGGCGTACGACCAGACGGATTTCGACCTGGCGCAGGCGAACCATCTGGCGGTCATCGATGTGCTCGGCGGCGACGGAAAGCTCAACGCCGCGGCGGGCAGGTACGCGGGGAAGACGCCCGCGGAAGCCCGCGAGCTCATTCGGCAGGACTTGGCCGACGGCGGCGCTCTCGGCGAGAAGGAGTCGGTCACCGTCACGCGGCCGGAATGCGAGATCTGCGGGCAGTTGCTCGGATCGCGCGCGACCCAGCAGTGGTTCGTGCACCTGGATGCGCTGGGGGGCTGCTTCGATCGCGCGTGGCTGCGCGCGCATGCCTCGCCCGCCGCGTTCCGGCGGGCCCTCGACGCCGAGACGGGCCGCGGCAAGTGGTGCGTGAGCCGGCAGTCGGAGTGGGGCGTGCCGCTCCCGGCGTGGTACTGCGGCTCGTGCGGCCAGTTCACGGTCTCGCTCAGCGCGCCCGCATGCTGCGCCGGGTGCGGCGCGGCGGCCTTCACCCAGGCGCCGGAGAAGCTCTCGCCGGGATTCATGGCGGCGGCGTGGCCGCTGCTCGCCGCCGCCCAGGGCGCCGATGACGACGAGGAGCCGGAGCCCGCGCTGGCGACGGTTCTCTTCCGCGAGGACGAGGCCGAGATCGCCCACCTGACGCTGCGGGTGGTGCGGGGCATCGCCTCGACGCAGGAGATCGAACGCGCGGCGGCGGTGAAGCCGAGCGCGCCGAGCGCGCTTCCTGCCGGGGCGGAGCGCGATGCGCTGCGCATGAGCCTCCTCATGAAAGGCGCGCCGGCTGAACGATACGAGCAGGCGCGCGGCGCGCTGCGCGCGTTCGTCGACTTCTTCGCGCGAGTCGCTTCCATGAAGGCGCCGCCGCTCCCTGCCGGCGGGGAGGCGCCGCTCATCGAGCAGTGGCTCGTGAGCGCCTGCCGCCGCGGGGAGCGGCTCCTGCGGCGCGCGCTCGAGGGCGAGCACTTGAGCTTCCTGGGGGAGATTCTCTATCGTTTCGCCCTCGCGCCCGTCGTCCACGCGTACCTGCCGCGCCTGCACGGCCGGCCGCCCGCGGCGGCGACGTTCGCCGCCGCGGAGCTTTACGGGCGCGTGCTTCCGTACCTGGCCCTTCTCGCGCCGGCCGCCGCCGAGGAAATCCGGCGCGGGGGATTCGGCGCGAACCTCGCGGAGGGGAGCGCGCCCGCGGATGAGCCCATCGATCGCGCGCTCCTGGGGCGCGTGCGCCAGCTCCTGCGTCTGGAGCGGCTGTTCGACAAGGAACCGGAGTGCGCCGCGCGCGCGCTCATCCGCGGGCCGGCGAGCGAGGTCGAG
>JBFZCA010000467.1:0-9198 GCA_041308205.1 Planctomycetota bacterium
CCGGTCCCCGCGTGCGCCGCCGCGGCGCCCTCGCGCGGCGCGTTCTTCGCCGCGTCCCAGTACGGGGAGAGCTTGCGCAGCGCGGCCGCGATGCCCGGGAAGACCTCGATGATGCGGTCGATGTCGGCGCCGGTCGTGTAGCGGCTCAGGCTGAAGCGCACCGAGCCGTGGACGGCCGTGAAGGGCACCTGCATGGCCTTGAGGACGTGCGAGGGCTCGAGCGAGCCCGACGTGCAGGCCGAACCGCTCGATGCGCAGATGCCCGCGTCGCTGAGCTGGTAGAGGATTCCCTCGCCCTCGATGTAGTGGCACGCGATGTTGAGCGTGTTGGGAAGGCGCGGCGCGCCCTTGCCGTTGACCTCGACGAAGGGAATGCGTTCCTCGAGCGCCGCCTGGAGGCGGTCGCGCAGGCGCTCGATCCGGGCCTCGTCTTCGCCCGGGCGCTCCGCCGCGAGGCTCACGGCCCTGGCGAGCGCGACCATGAAGGCCACGTTCTCCGTGCCGGCGCGCCGGCCGCCTTCCTGGTGGCCCCCGATCATGAACGGCCGCCACGGCGTCCCGCGGCGCACGTACAGCGCGCCGATGCCCTTGGGCGCGTGCAGCTTGTGGCCGGAGAAGGACAGGAGGTCGACGTTCCTGAGCTCGCCCGCCATGTCGATCGGCAGCTTGCCCGCGGTCTGGGTCGCGTCGGTGTGCAACACGATGCCCGGGTCGGTTTCCTTGGCGATGCGCGCCAGCTCGGCGATCGGGAAGACGACGCCGGTCTCGTTGTTGGCGTGCATCACGGACACGAGGAGCGTGTCGCGCCGGAGCGCGCGCACGTAGGCGCCCATGTCGAGGGAACCATCGCGGTGCACGGGAACGAAGTCGACCTCGTGGCCGGCGCGCGCCATCTCCCTGCACACCTCGAGGACCGCCGGGTGCTCGACCGCGGTCGTGACGATGTGCCGCCGCCCGGGCACGGCCTTCGCGACGCCGGCGATGGCCGCGTTGTTGCTCTCGGTCGCGCACGACGTGAAGACGAGCTCCTTCTCGTGCGCCCCGAGGAATCGCGCGATGTCGGCTCTGGCCCGGCCGATGGCCTCGGAGGCCTTGCGCGCGGGCTCGTACATCGAGCTCGGGTTGAAGAACACCTCCGAGAGGAACGGCCGCATGGCCTCGATGACCTCGGGGGCGGGCTGCGTCGTCGCGTTGTTGTCGGCGTACACCAGGTGCATGGCGCCTAGACCTCGACCACCCGCACGCGCTCGTCGACCTGCTCCTTGAGCGTCCGTTCGACCAGGTGCGTGAGCGTCCGCTGCGCGCCCGCGCAGTGCGCGCAGGCGCCGGCAAGGCGGCAGTACACGACCGCGTCCTTGATGTCCACGATCTGGACGTCGCCGCCGTCGCGCCGGAGCATGGGGCGAATGTACTCATCCATGGTCTTCTCGACCTTCTTGCTGAACTGATAGGGCGAGAGCGCCGCCGGCGCGGCCGCCGCCGCGGCCTGCGCGGAGGCCGCATCGGCCGCCGCGCCCCAGACGTCGTTCAGGAGATCCTGGAGCCCGCCCGGCGCGTGGTGGCAGGACATGCACGCGCCGCCGGCCTTGATCGCGTTCGTGATGTCGGGGATCGTGCGCAGCCCGAGCTCTCGGATCTTGCGTAAGATGTAGGGCTCGGTGAGGTTGAAGCACTTGCACACGAGGCGGCCTTCCTCCTTCTCCTCCTTGTGCATGTCGATGCCGAGCTTCGAGAGGTCGACGCCGCGCTTCTCGGCCCAGTTGAACACCGCGGCCTGGAGCGCCTCGGCGCCCATCACCGAGCAGTGGATCTTCTGCTCGGGAAGGCCGTCGAGGAACTCGACGATGGCCTCGTTGCTGATGGCGAGCGCCTGGATGGGGGTGTAGCGGCCCTGCTCGATGATGGCGCAGAGCGCCTCGGAGGCGGCGATCGCCGACGTGCAGCCGAAGGTCAGGTAGCGCGCCTCGGTGATGACATCCTCGGCGGGGTCCGCGGCATGGCGCGCCACGCGGAACGAGAACCTGAGCGCATCGCCGCAGGCGATCGAGCCGTGCTCGCCGAGGCCATCCGGGTCCGCGATCTCGCCCATGTGCGTTCCGGGCTTGCCGTGCACCGCGTCCATGAAGAGCTGCTTGGTCTTTTCGCTGTAGTTCCAGGCCATGCGTGGGCTCCGGGCCATCTATGTTTCTTAAAGTCTATAGCATAAGTAGACATTATGCAAGCCCCCCGCCGCGCGGGGCGCCGCCACGGCGTACATTATAGGGCGTGCGGCCGCGGCGCCACAACTCGGCGTTGCGCAGCGTGCGGCAGCGCCCTACAATCCCGGCGTTGTTCGCGTGGCATTCACTCCGGCGAGGAGCGCGCATGGCACACCGAATCTACGTTCGCGCCGCGGGCGCCGACACGCGCGCGCGGGTGCGGAAGGCCGCGATCGCGCGGCTGTTTCCGGGCGCCGCGGTCCGCGATCTGTGGCTCGTCGACAACTACACGATCGCCGGGGACCTGACGCCCGAGGCGTGCGAGCGCGTGCGCGCCATGCTCACGCACCCGGTCATCGAGGAGGGCGCCGCCGACCGGCCGCTCCTGCCCGCGCGCTTCGAGTACTCGTTCGAGATCGCGTTCCTGCCGGGCGTGACCGACAACGCCGGCCGCACCGCCCGAGAGGCGATCGGCGATCTCCTGAAGGCGCCGTTCGCCCCCGGCGAGGATGCGTACTCCTCGCAGACGACGTTCCTGGCGGGCCGGCTCGCGCGCGCGGAGGTCGAGGCCATCGCGGGCGCGTTCGCCAACCCGCTCATCCACCACATCGAGATCCGCTCCGCGGAGGAGTGGCGCGCGGGCGCGGCCGCGCCGTACGTCCCGCGCGTGACGCTGCCCGAGCCCGCCGAGGTGTGCGCGGTCGACCTCGATATTCCGGAGGATGCGCTGCTGCGCCTCGGCAGGGAGGGCATCGCCGGCCCGGGCGGCGGGCGGCGCGGGCCGCTGGCCCTCGACCGCGAATCGCTGCTCGCCATCCGCGAGTACTTCCGCCGGTGCGGCCGCATGCCCACGGACGTCGAGCTCGAGTCGATCGCCCAGACGTGGTCCGAGCACTGCAAGCACACCATCTTCGCGGCGGCGCTCGACGAGCTCGAGGACGGGCTCTACAAGACGTACATCAAGGGTGCGACCGCGAAGATCCGCGCGGCCAAGGCGGGCGGCGACTTCTGCGTGTCGGTCTTCCGCGACAACTCGGGCGCCATCGCCTTCGACGACGAGTACCTGGTGACCGACAAGGTCGAGACCCACAACAGCCCCTGCGCGCTCGACCCGTTCGGCGGCGCCATCACGGGCATCGTGGGCGTCAACCGCGATGCCATCGGCTGCGGCCTGGGCGCCAAGCCCATCGCCAACCGCTACGGATTCTGCTTCGCGCCGCCGGATGACGACCGGCCGCTCTTCAGGGACGAGGAGTGCCGGCAGCCGCTCCTGTCGCCGCGGCGCATCATGGACGGCGTCATCGAGGGCGTGAACGTCGGCGGCAACTGCTCCGGCATCCCGACGCCGCAGGGCTTCGTGTGCTTCGACCCGCGCTATCGCGGCAAGCCGCTCGTCTTCGTCGGCACGGTGGGGCTCATGCCGCGCACGAGCGCGGGCCGGCCGTCGCACCGGAAGGCGGCGCGGCCCGGCGACGTGATCGTCATGGCGGGGGGGCGCGTCGGCCGCGACGGCATTCACGGCGCGACGTTCTCCTCGGAGGCCCTGAGCGCGGGCTCGCCGGCGGCGGCGGTGCAGATCGGCGATCCGATCACGCAGAAGAAGCTCTCCGACGCGATTGTCAAGGAGGCGCGCGACGCGGGGCTGTACCACAGCATCACGGACAACGGCGCGGGCGGGCTCTCCTGCTCTGTCGCCGAGATGGCCAGGGAATGCGGCGGCTGCGTCGTCGAGCTCGACCGCGTGCCGCTCAAGTACCCGGGCCTGGAGCCCTGGCAGATCTGGATCAGCGAGTCGCAGGAGCGCATGACGCTCGCCGTGCCGCCCGACAGGCTGGACGCGTTCACGGACCTCATGGCGCGCCGCGGCGTCGAGACCGCCGCCATCGGCAGGTTCGAGGCATCGGGCCGCTGCCGCGTGAGCTGGCGCGGCGCCGTCGTCATGGACGTCGATCTGGACTTCCTCCACGACGGGCTGCCGAGGAAGACGCTCGCCTCGAAGGCGCCGCCGCGCCCGGCGCCCGACGAGCCCGATGCCCTGCCCGACGATCTCGGCGCGGCGCTCCTCGGCGTCATGGCGCGGCCGAACGTCGCGTCCTACGCGTTCATTTCGCGCCAGTACGATCACGAGGTCCAGGGCGGCGCGGTGCTCAAGCCGCTCGCCGGCGCGGGCGAGGTCAACGCGCGCGCGACCGTCATGCGGCCGCTGCCCGACCGCCCGCGCGGGATCGTCCTGTCGCAGGCGCTCTTCCCCTCGTACGGCGATCTCGACCCGTACGCGATGGCCGCGTGCGCCGTCGATGCCGCCGTCAGGCAGGCGATCGCGGCCGGCGGCACGCTCGACCGCCTGGCGCTGCTCGACAACACCTGCTGGTGCTCGCCCTACGAGCCGGAGCGCCTCTGGCAGCTCAAGGAGGCGATCCGCGCGTGCCACGATTTCGCGGTCGCGTTCGGCACGCCGTTCATCTCGGGCAAGGACAGCATGTTCAACGACTTCGCGGGCTTCGCGCCGGGGGGGGCGCCGGTCGCGATCTCCGTGCCGCCCACGATCCTGATCTCGTCGCTCGGCGTCGTCGATGACGTCGCGCGCTGCGTGTCGCTCGACTTCAAGGCGCCGGGCGACCTCGTCTACGTGCTCGGCGCGACGCGCGCCGAGCTCGGCGGCTCGGAGTTTCTCGCGTGGTGGGGCGCGGCGCGGCGCGGCCGCCCGTACGCGGGAAGCGTCGCCCCCCTGCCGTCGGCCCGGAGCATGTCGCTGTATCGCGCGTACGAGCGCGCGGTCGCGGCCGGTCTCGTGACGAGCGCCGAGGCGCCGGGGCAGGGCGGGCTCGGCGTCGCGCTCGCGCGCCAGGCGGTCGCGGGCGGTCTCGGCTGCACCGTCGACCTCGCGGCGCTTCCCGAGGCGGGGCGCCTCACGGACGCGGAGCTTCTCTTCAGCGAAACGCCGGGCCGGATCGTGTGCACGGTCGCGCCCGGGGCGCGCGAGGCGTTCGAGGCCTGCCTGCGGGGCGAGGATGCCGTGTGCGCGGGCCGCGTGACGGAAGGCGACGTCGCGGTGATGCGCGGCGCGGCGGCCGTCGCCTGCGCGAGCGTCGCGCGCCTTGCCGAGGCGTACCGCCGGACGTTCGAGGGGTTCTGAGACGAGGAGCGATGGCCATGGCGAGCCCCAAGGTGCTGGTCCTCACCGGGTACGGGATCAACTGCGATGAGGAAACGTGCTGGGCCTTCGCCCGGGCGGGCGGCGATGCGCGCATCGTGCACGTGAACGATGTGGTCGACGGGCGCGTGCGCCTTGCGGACTGGCATGTCCTCGCGGTGCCGGGCGGGTTCTCGTACGGCGATGACACGGGCTCGGGCAAGGCGCTCGCGAACCGGCTGCGCAACAACCTGCGCGACGCGCTCTGGGAGTTCGCGGGGGGCGACCGCCTGGTGATCGGCATCTGCAACGGGTTCCAGGTGCTGACCTGCCTGGGCCTTCTGCCGTCGCCGGAGACGCGCGCCGCCGCGGTGGGGCTGAGCCACAACGCGCAGGCGCGCTACGAGTGCCGATGGGTGGATTGCAGAGCTGAGGATTCTCCCTGCGTCTTCACGCGCGGGCTGGGAACCATCCGCATTCCGGTCGCGCACGGCGAGGGGCGTTTCACGACCGGCGAGGACACGCACGCGGCGATGGTCGCGCGCCGGCAGATCGCGCTCAGGTACGCGCGTCCCGACGGCACGCCCGCGGGCGGCCGGTTCCCCTGCAACCCGAACGGCTCGATGGACGACATCGCGGGCATCTGCGATCGCTCGGGTCGCATCTTCGGCCTGATGCCGCATCCCGAGCGCGCCTTCCACTTCCTCCAGCGCGACGACTGGCCGGCCAGGGCCGCGGCGCTCAGGCGCGCGGGGGAGCCGTTGCCCGCGTTCGCCGACGGACAGCGCATCTTCGCGAACGCGGTCGCGTACTTCGCCTGAGCGCACGCGGGCCGGCGGCCGCGCGTCGATCGCGCGGTGCTGCCGATAACATCGCCCTTCCCGGCGCATGGCGCGGCGGCGCCGATTTCCCGCGCGCCGGGGTGCGGGAATCGCGGCCACCATCCGAAAAAGGGAACATGCCGACACCCTGTTTCGTGGCGGCGAAGCACTTGGGGAGACGGTACGGTGCGATCAAGATTCAGCAAGCAGGCCCAGACGATCCTGTCGTCCGCGCAGGCGGAAGCGCAGTCGCACGGCCTGCCCGCGCCCGCGGCGGCGGACCTTCTGGCCGCCGTGATGCGGGAGGAAGGCGGCAATGCGGCGGTGCTTCTCGGGCGCGCCGGCATCGATGTCGATGCGCTGAAGACGATGGTCGCGGAGATTCCCGCGCCGCCGGCCGGCACGGAGCGCGACGCCCGCGAGTGGGCCGACGTGCTCGATGCGGCCCTCGGCGAGGCGCATCGCCTCGGCCACGAGACGGCGGGGACGTCGCACCTGCTCCTGGGAATTCTGCGCCACGGCCGCAGCGACGCCGCCGCGGTCCTGCGGCGCGCGGGGATCGATCTTCTCCAGTTCAGGCAGATCGTCCTGAGCTGCGTCGGCGAGGCGAAGGCCGGCCATCGCTCGCACCTCGTGCACCAGCGGCCCAACCTCTTCGCGGTGGCGTCGGAGTGGCGCGATGCGGCGGAGGACGGACACGCCATCATCGAGCGGCCCGAGCTTGCCGGGAAGATCATGACGGCGCTGCGGCGGGCCGATTCGCCGCATGTCGCCATCGTCGGCGCCAGGGGCGTGGGCAAGCACGCGCTGCTTGCCGGCATATTCCGGGAGCTCGCGCACGAGGCGAGCTTCGCGCCGTGCCTGAATCCCCTGCACCTCGAGATCTTCAAGCTCGTCGGGTGGCGCTGGCAGCGCGCCCAGCAGAAGATCTTCGAGTTCCTGCGCGAGGTGCGCACGCCCGGGCCCTTCGTCCTCGTCATCGACGACATGGATGTCTTCGCCCGGTCCCCGTCCTGGGAAGAGGCCGTGCTGCTCTTGCGGCTCGTGCTCGCCAAGAGCTCGTTTCCGGTCATGCTCGTGTGCGATGCGTCGACCTACGAGCTCCACATCCAGGGCGACCCGTACGTGATGCCGCGGCTGACGCCCGTCCGCGTCCCGGCGCCGCAGGGCGACGAGGCGCTGCGCATCCTGCGCGCGAACCGGACGCGCCTCGATGCCTTCCACCGCGTGCGCGTCACCGACGAGGCCATCGACCAGGCCTTCGTCGCGGCCAGCGAGGTCTCCGAGCAGGAGGCCTTTCCCCTGGCGTGCTCGATTCTCGACCATGCCGCCGCGAAGGTGCGCACGCGCCGCCAGGGCGTTCCCGACGCGCTCAGCGCCGTGATGCTCGATGAGAAGCTCGCCGAGCTGGGCCGGCAGAAGCAGGCGGCCGTGGACGCGCAGGACTTCCATCGCGCCGCGCAGTGCCGCGATGAGGAGAACGCCGTCAGGCAGGAGAAGTACACGCTCGCCCTGAGCGATGCGCCGTCCGCGATGCCGATCGTCGACGCCTCGACCATCATCGAGCTCGTGACGCCGATGGGGCGCGAGAAGGTCCGCGCGGCCTGGACGAGCGATTGACCGGCGCCGCCGCGCCGGACCTCTTGCGCGTCCGTTCCTCCTGTGGTCACATCGAACGCACCGGTGCGACCAGGAGGAGCCCATGGGACGACTCGTACGTTTCGGCGTGTCGCTCGAGGATGCGTTGCGCGCGCGCTTCGATCGCCGGAACGCGCGCATGGGGTACACGAATCGATCCGAGGCGATCCGCGACCTCATCCGCGAGTGCATCATCGAGGAGGAGGAGTGGGCCCCCGGCGGCGGGGAGGCCGTGGGCATCGTCTCGCTCGTCTACGACCACGACCACCTCGAGCTTCCCAAGAACCTCACCGATGCGCAGCACCGCCGGCACGCGCTGATCGTCACGGCGACGCACGTGCACCTCGATGCGCACAATTGCCTGGAGGTGCTGATCCTCCGCGGCGCGGCGCGCAGGATCAAGAAGCTCGGCGAGGAGCTCGTGAGCCGCCGGGGCGTCAAGCACGGCAAGCTCGTCCTGACGACGACCGGCAGGAAACTCGGGTGATCGCGTTCATCCTCGGCGCGGCGGGCAGCGGCAAGACGCACGCCATCATCGAGGAGATCCGCGGCGAGCTCGAACGCGCGCCCGAGGGGCCGGCGCTGATCTGGCTGCTTCCCGAGCAGGCGACCTTCCAGGCCGAGACCGCGCTGGTCGCCGGACCGGGGCCGATCGGCGCGACGCGCGTCCACGTGGTCAGCTTCAGAAGCCTGGCGGACCGCGTGCGGGACCACCACGGCGTGCCGCGCACGCCGCTCCTGTCGGCCGTGGGACGGCTGCTGCTCCTGACGCGCGTCTACGCGCGCGTGGGCGCGGGCCTGACGGTGTTTCCCGGGGACATGAGCCGCGGCGAGCTGGACAACCTCGCCGCGCTGCTCGCCGAGCTCATGCGCCACGGCTGCACGCCGGCGGCGCTCAGGCAGCAGGCGGACACGCTCGGCGCGGGCGTTCTCGGCGGGAAGCTGCGCGACTGCGCGCTGCTGCTCGAAGCCTACGAAGCCGAGCTGGCCGCGACGTGCCAGGATCCCGATCTCATCCTCGGCGAGGTCGTGAAAACGCTGTCCGTCTCGACGTTCGCCGCGGGCGCGCGCGTGTGGGTCGACGGCTTCTCCGGCCTCAACGGGCAGGAGCGGAGGGTGCTGCGCGCGCTCGCCCGGCGCGCCGCCGACATGAAGATCAGCCTGCTCATCGACCCGGCGGACGGCGGCCGCGGCGCGGCGCTGCATGCGCCCGTCGAGGAGACCTACCGCGCGCTCCTCCGGGATTTCGAGGAGGACGGCCTGGCGGTGGCGCCGCCCGCCGTGCTGCGCGATTCGACGCCCAGATTCGCGCGGGCGCCCGAGCTGCTGCATCTGGCCGCGCACCTCTTCGCGCCCGGCGCGCGGCCCTACGCCGGGCCCGCCGCGGCGATCGAGCTCGTCCCCTGCG
>JBFZCA010000468.1:0-12927 GCA_041308205.1 Planctomycetota bacterium
AAGATCGAGGATCTCATGCACGAGCTGCGGGGCGCCTACACGATCTTGATCGTCACGCACAACATGCAGCAGGCCTCGCGAACGAGCGACTACACGGCGTTCATGTACCTGGGAAGGCTGGTCGAGTACGGTCCGACGGTCACGATCTTCGAGAACCCGAACCTGGCCGAGACCGAGGACTACATCACGGGCAGGTTCGGCTAGACGCGGAACCACGCTGGAAGGAGAGAACACGACGCGCTGGATGACACCTGTGGTGCGCGCGTGCGCCTGCTTGGCGGCGCTGTCGATTGATCGGCGCACCCGGCGTGAGCGGGCAAAGCCCTTAGAAGTCGGCGCAGTTCCGGCCGCCGCGTCTCTGCACGCGAGGCGCGCCTCCGAGCGCGCGCCACATGCCGAGCGCGGTCTTCGAGCCGGGCACGGCACGGCGGTCCCAGGGCAGATACGCGGCGAGGATCCCGAAGAAACGCCGCAAGGCCGACGTCGCGCCGGCCAGGAGCCTCATGATGGCGGCGAACGGCGTCGGGAGGGTCTTGCTCGCCGTTCCGCGGGAGCCGAGCACGCTGCGGCGCATAGTCATGGTCCATGCCATTGGCAGCCTCCTCGCGCCGGCGTCCGGCGCGCGGTCCATTCCACCATCATCGATACACCGCGAATGTTAAGAAACCGCTAGGACAACGCTAGTTCTCGGTGAGCTAAAGGCCCAGCGCGCGGGCCTGCCGCCGATTGACCGCCGTGCGGCAGGCGAGTAATATCGGGGGCCATGGATACGCGGACGGCCTCTCCCGCTCGGTTCACCGTGGAGGCGGAAGCCTCCGAACCCCATGGAAAGGAACGCGCATGACGGCATTACATGCAGTTGACTGGCTTATAATCCTGGGCTACTTCGCCATCGTATTCGGCATCGCGTGGTGGGCGTACCTCAAGGAGAAGCAATCGCAGACGACCACCGAGTACTTCCTCGCCGGCCGCAACCTGGGCTGGTGGATCATCGGCGCGGCGGTGTTCTCCTCGAACATCGGCTCGGAGCACCTGGTCGGCCTGGCCGGCTCGGGCGCCACCGACGGCGTCGCCATGGCGCACTACGAGCTCCACGCGTGGTGCCTGCTGGTCCTGGCCTGGATCATGGTGCCCTTCTACATGCGCTCGAAGGTCTTCACCATGCCGGAGTTCCTGGAACGGCGGTTCTCGCCTGTCAACCGCACCGTGCTCTCGCTGATCTCGCTCGTCGCGTACGTGCTCACGAAGCTCGCGGTGGGCATCTTCGCGGGCGGCGTGGTCTTCGCCGTGATGATCCCCGATGTCTCCTTCATGGGATTGGACAGCTTCTGGATCGGATCGATCCTGGTGATCGTCCTGACGGGCATCTACACGATCATGGGCGGCATGCGGGCGGTCGCCTACACCTCGGCGATCCAGACGGTGATCCTGGTGATCGGCTCGGGCTGCGTCACGTACTTCGGCTTGAAGGCGCTCGGCGGGTGGGATGCGCTGCGCCAGTGGGCCGGCTCGGAGATGTTCAACCTGTGGAAGCCGCTCGTCCCCGAGGGGGTCAGCGCGACCTGGGCGCCGGTCAAGGAACCGACGCGCATGGCGTGGTACTTCAACGACAACTACCCCTGGATCGGCATGCTCTTCTGCGCGCCGATCATCGGATTGTGGTACTGGTGCACGGATCAGTACATCGTGCAGCGCGTGCTCGGCGCCCAGAACGAGCAGGACGCGCGCCGAGGATCGATCTGCTCGGCGGCGCTGAAGCTGCTCCCGGTCTTCATCTTCATCATCCCCGGCATGATCGCCTTCGCACTGGCCAAGAGCGGGCAGAGCCCCGAGCTGCAGAAGGTCTTCTTCGATGAGAACGGCGCGATCATCCGCGACAACGCCCAGCAGGCCTTTCCGATGCTCGTCGCCAAGGTGCTGCCGATCGGCGTCCGCGGGGTCGTCGTGGCCGGGCTGCTCGCCGCGCTGATGAGCTCGCTCGCGGGCGCGTTCAACGCCTCGGCGGCGCTCTTCACCATCGACTTCTATTCCAAGCTGCGTCCCCAGGCCCCCCAGAAGCGGGTCGTCTGGATCGGCCGCATGGCCACCGCCGTCATGGTGCTCATCGGGCTTGCCTGGATTCCCGTGATCAAGGGCGGCAAGGGGCTGTACGACTACCTGCAGGGCATCCAGTCCTACCTGGCGCCGCCGATCTTCGTCGTCTTCTTCCTGGGCGTCTTCAGCAAGCGGCTCAACGCCAAGGGTTGCCTGTGGGCGCTGATCGTCGGTTTCGCCCTGGGCCTCTTCAGGCTGGCCGTCGACACCCCGGTCAAGCTGATCAAGGACTTCGCGTATCCGGAGGGCTCGTTCCTCTGGATCGTCAACAACATGTACTTCCAGTACTACAGCCTGGTCATCTTCCTCGTGTGCATCGGCGTCATGGTCGCCGTGAGCCATCTGACGGCGGCGCCCGCCTACGACAGGATCAACGGCCTGACCTACGGGACGCTCACCGATGAGGACCGCAAGGCATCGCGCGCGACCTGGAACAGGTGGGATGTGATCGCGTCCGGCGCCGTGCTCGCCGCGATCCTCGCCGCGTACCTGTACTTTCGCGGGTGACCGGGCCGCGGCGGGAGCGCCGACTCCCGGAAACAACGGGGGCCCGGCTCGCGCTCGACGCGAACCGGGCCCCCGGAACACGCGCGGCTCGACGCCCGGTGCGTCGCCGCAGTGCCGGAACGGCGTGCTACGGCACGCAGGGCTCCACGCAGCCCGTGCCCGGCTCGTTCACTTCCTCGGGCAGGAATCCCTTGCACCCGGGGTAGTCATTCGCCTTGACCTCGGTGTGATCGGGCAGAACGAGGGTTCCTTGCGCGAAGAGGTAGCCGAGAATCTTGATCGCATCGGCGATGTCGATCTTGCCGTCGTCGTTTGCATCGGCCGATTTCTTGCAGACGGGCGGCGGCTTCGTCCCGCCGCCGAAGAGGTACCCGAGCAGCGAGATCGCGTCGGCGATATCGACCTTCGCGTCGCCGTTGACGTCGCCTGTGAACACGTACACGTCGTTCGCCCCCGGCGTCGCCGCCACTTCGGCCGACAGGGCCGATTCGAAGCCGTCCGAAGTGACCGCGGTCACGACGTAGAAGTACGGAACGCCGTCCGTCACGCTGGTGTCGGTGTACGCGCTCGTCGTGACGCCGCTCGCAAGCGCCGCCCCGTAACCGCCGCCCGCGGTCGTGCTGCGGTAGACGTTGTAGCTCGCGACGGTGGATTCCGTGCTGTCGTCCCAGTCGAGGCTGACCGTGGCGGTGCCGGTCGCGGCCTGGAGCCCCGTGGGCGCCTTCGGCGCGTCCGCCGTGAAATGGCCCGACATTCCGCCGATGGGAACGAGCTCGAACCAGCCGAGCCCGGCGCCCGGGCCGAACCGCGCGGTCATGGCCTGGCCGCCGCCGTTCTCGTAGAACGCGATGGCGATCCGCACCGAGTCCATGTCCAACGTCGTCGTGGCCGTGAGCACCGTCGGCGCCTGGTCGAGGTTGCTGTTGACGACGAGCTCGCCGGCGTCCCAGAAGTCGCCGTCGTCGTTCAGGTCCAGGTAGATCACGCTGCCGTCATCGCTCTCCGTGCCGAAGGTGTACTCTCCGTGCCCCTCCATGGCGACGTTGAACCGGCCCTGCCAGAGCATCGCGAAGGACTCGTTGTCCGTGAGCCCGGGGAAGGCCGCGGCAAAGTCGAAATCCGCGGGGTAGGTGATATCGTCGGCCTGGATCGTGATCCCGCTGGGAGGAACCGCGATCAGATTCGCAATGGGATTCAGGAAGTTCGTGCCCTGCGTGTTGTCGTACGTCGATGCCCACAGTCCGTAGAGCTCGGCGGTCACGGCGAGCGTCACCGGGAGCGAATCGGTGCCGAACGAGTTCGTCGCGACGACCGTCATGTCGTACGATCCGGACGCCACCGTGCGCGCGATCGTGATCGTGCCGTTCGATGCATCGATCGAGATGCCCGGCGGAACCGGCCCGGTGAACGACCACGCGATGTCTGTCGACGGCGGCGTCAGGAACACGGGGGCGATGAGCGCCCGGCGCGCCGCCATGCACGGACTTCCCGCTCCCACCGTTGCGGCGACCGGCGGTTCTTTGTCGAAGATGGGACGATACGCGATGAAGTCCGCCTGCTCCGCCTCGAAGTTGTTCCACACCTGCGCGGGGGTGAGAACGCCATCGTGCACGCGCAGGACCGCGATGCCGCCGTTCTTCAACCCCTGCTGGATGTACTTGGCGTTCCCGCTGAACCACATGGCCCCGAGGTACACGGGCTGGTCGGCGAAGATATCGAGCGAGGCGCCCAGGGTGAGCGAGTTGTTGAGCTCCCCGTTCACGTAGACCGACACGGTCAGCGTCGCGTCATCGTAGATTGCGGCGAAGTGGTTGTACGACGGGGCGAGCTGCGGCGGCGGGGCCACCCACTCCAGGTTGGTGGTTGCCAGACCGATGGCGCGATTGGTGGTGCCGCCCGTGTTCACGTAACCCGCCGAGCAGGCGAAGTTGTTGGTCGAGGTCACGGGAGGGGGATCGGGCAGCACATCGGGTCCGGCGCGCCGCGCGATGCTGAAGTACGTCTGGAGCTCATCGAGTCTCGTCAAGTAGACCCAGGCTTCGACCGAGAAGCTATCGCCCTGCGAAATGCTCTCCGGCGCGACCTCGCTCCACAGGAGGAATGAGGCGTCGTCGCCGTACCCGCCCGCGCCGCCGCGCACGAATTCGACGTAGTTCTTCACGACGCCGCTCTGCCCGATCGCGCTCTGCTTCACGGTGGGCTGGACGACGTGCAGGGGATCCGACTCGAACGCCCCCCCCGGCGCGGCCTTGTTCTCCCACACGATATCGGCGCCGGTCGCGCCCGGCGTCAAGTCATTCGCATCCAGCTCGATGACCGGGCTTCCCGCCCACTCGATCGCGGCGGCGAATCCCGGGGCGCACGCTGCAACCAGCGCGAGCGCTGAAAGCACTCCGATTGTCCTTTGCATGATGAACCGCTCCTTTCTTGCGCCGTCGATGGCGTTCCAACGACCTCCGGTCCGTGCGGCACGCGCGCTCGGGCACAACCTCTCTGCCGGCACGTGCCGGATGCCTTTACCACTGCTAGATCATTGTAACGCCGCGCGATCGGGTTTTACAGCCCCTCGCGCCCCGGCTCAGCGATTTTCCTCCGGGCCGGCCGGCGCTGCGCCGGCGACGATGGTGACCTCCTTGCGCGCCCGCTCGATGACAGGCGGGGGCCAGGGGCGGGGGAACTCGACCGCGGCCTTCGCTTCCGCGCCCCCCGGCGTCTTCACCGTGATCGCGTAACTTCCGAAAAAGGAAGATGTTGCGGCTTTGCCGGCGCCGTCGGTCGAGAGCGCCGCCGCCGTCCACCATTCCCCCTTGATGAGGTTCTTCAGGGCGTCGTAGACGGGCTTCGGCGAGCAGTCTTTTTTGAGGAAGCCGGCCGCAGCGCCCTGCCACGCCCGGGCGTCGCTGAAATCCCACCACGTGAGCGCGGTCGTCGCGGGGTGGCTGAAGACCGCCGTGTAGAACATGACCGTATCGCGGGCTTGGCGCTCCTCGAGCGCCGGCTCGGTCGGACCCCAGCGCCCGCCCTGCGCGCGCGGGCCGGAGACGAGCGTCGTCTCCGTGAAATGGAGCGGCACGCCGGAGCGCGAGAAGCGCTCGCACACGTCCCAGACGCGCGACGCGGGCCACACCCCGCCGTGCATGTGGCTCTGGATGCCGATGCAGTCGTAGGCCCGAGCGCCCTCAGGGGCGAGCATGTCGATGACGCGCGCGTAGGCATCGTCGATGCGATAATCGTTGATCAAGAGCCGCGCCTTCGGGTTGGCCTTGCGTGCCGCGGCGAACGAATCGAGCAGGTACTTCTCGACGCCGATCTTCTTCATCAGATCCGCGATCTGCAGCTTCTCGTCGAAGCGGTAAGGATCGGCGGCTTCGTTGACGACGTCCCACATGTCGATGATCCCGCGGAAGCGGCTCACGCAGGCCTCGACGCGCGCCATGAGCAAGGGATGCACTTCCTCGGGCGCGGCGGGCAGCCACGCGGGAACGCCTGCCGGGTGATTCCAGACGAGCGGGTGGCCTTTCACCGCGATGCCGTTCGCGGCGCACCACTCGGCCATGGCGATCGTGCGCTCGTACTGCGGCGCCCCGCGCGCGCTCTCGTAGTTCGCCCAGTAGAAGGGCAGCGTCGCGTAGTTGAGAAGCTCCTTGAAGCGCGCGCGGTAGGCATCCTCTTGCGCGGGTTCGGCGAAGCTCCCGAGCGCGAAGATGTTGCAGCCGAAGAGAAAATCGTGGCGCGTCTGCGCGACCGTGACGGCGGCGCCCGTCACGGGCGCGCCCTGCGCATCGACGACCGTGATGGCCAGGTCGCCGGTGCGATGGGCGCGAATGCGCTCGGCAGCCCTGGCCAGGGTCTCGTCCGGATTCGCGGCCGAGAGCGCGAGGAAAAGAACGGGTGCGATCATGGCGCGCCTCCGTCGTCGCGGAACAAGGGATCAGTACGGAATCTCGACGATGAGCTTGTCGCCCTTCTTGAGCGTGAGCTCCCTCAGGCGCAGGCGCAGCTCGTCGCCCGCCCGCTCGCCGTCGTGGCCGGCGGGGCTGCCGTTGAGCGTGAGGCGCGGAGTCTTGGCGGTCGCGGGCGCCGCGAAGACGAGCTCGCGCAGCGGGATCGTCCCCCAGCGGCACTCGATCGTGTCGGTCTGCCGCCCCTCGGCGCGCGTCTGCGTGAAGAGGCCCCAGCCCTCGGCGCAGCAGAAGAAGCTCGCGTGGTCATCGGGCTTCCAGCGCGGCTTGAAGCCGAGGCGCCCGACCGGCCCCTCGTAGATGAATCCCTGGCTCGCGAGGAGGATGCTCCACGAGCTCATGGCCCGCGCGTAGAACTTCCCGCACTCGAGCTCGTTGAAGGGATTGCCGCCGGGCCCGGAGTCGAGGCCGTGCCGCGTTCTGCCGTCGTACCTGTCGCGCGCCGCCTTGACGATCGCCAGGCCCTCGTCGATCATGCCCTCGTAGATCATCAGGCCCGCGACCTCGTACTCGATGCCGGTCCACACCTCGTCCGCGTACAGGATGAACGGGTTGGGCCGGCCGCCCTTCGGCCATGTGCACATGACGAGGCCGGAGTCGTCATCGAGGACGTAGCGCCGCGGCGATTGCTTGAAATCCTCGAACGAGGTCTTGAAGTTGTTCTTGAAGATCGCCGCGAGCGCGGTCTTCACGCGCGCGGGCGGGTAGAGATAGCCGTTGCCGAGCATGTGCGACCACCACTGCCCGAGGAGCTGGTCGGAGTGGCAGCCCGTGTTGTAGTCGCGCGCGGGCTGCGGGTCGGGGATCTGGATCCAGTACTCGCCGTTCCAGAGGCGCGCGTCCTGCGCCGCGCTCCCCGCCTCGCGGATCTTCCGCCAGCGCGCCGCGGAGCTCGGATCGTCCATGACCCGGGCCATCGCCTCGCCCGCGGCGAGCGCCGAGAGGTACTGCGATCCGAGGAAGGTGTGCGCGCCGTTCGTCGCCACATCGTACGTATTCCACTGCTCGCCCGCGTTGACGCCGTCCTCGTCGGCGTCGATGCGCTTGATCAGCCACTCGACGGCCATCCTCACGCCCGGGTAGATCGTGCGCAGGAACGAGCGGTCGGGGCTCATCAGGTACTCGCGGTAGGCGCCCTCGATGACCGCGCAGTGGCCGTCGATGAACGCGCCGTGCGGCGTGTGCTGGCGGTGCTGGGTCTCGCCGTCCTGCCGCAGGTAGTGCATGAAGTCGTACCACCTGAGGTTGCGGCCGATCTCGGGGAAGAGCCGCGCGTGCGACTGCGCGTAGTTCCAGACGTGGGTGCAGTTGAGCGGGCAGCAGCCGTAGCATCCCTCGAACCCCGCGAAGTAGTCGCTGCCGGTCGACTTGTGCTTCAAGGCCCACCAGCACGTCGGCCCGCGCAGGATCACCGTCTGCGATGTGATCGCATCGACGGCGAGGTAGGGCAGATTGGTCGCGTACATGGTGTCGCGATAGAGGCGCGTGTCGGCGGCGAGGCGCTCGAAGTTCGTGCGGACGTACGCGTTCGCATCGGCGGCATCGGCGAACCAGCCCGCGTAGCGGTTGCCCCGGTGGCCGAAGCGCTCGACGTTGGGGAAGTGCCACGTGAGGACGAAGCTCGCGGTCCCGCGCTCGCCGCCCTTGAGCGTGAAGGCGGCGGCGAGCGCGCCGTTGAAGGTCTCGCCCGCGGGGCTCTCGCCCGAATCGGCCGGCCCGGAGAGCAGGCCGTCGTCCCCGAAGTCCTTCATGAGCTCGCCGGCGTCGGTCCAGCGCGCGCAGGCGCTCGGCGTGCCGCCGAGCGCGGCGAGCGCGCAGTCGCCGCGGAGGCGCGAATCGGCCGCAATCCCTTCGCCGTGCGTGTACGCGCCGCCCCGCGATTCGGCAAGCAGCGCCAGGCCCCATGCCGCGGGCAGGTTCTTGGCGAGGGCGACGATGAGCCGCCCCCTGCCGAGCGGCCCGGCCGCGATGAGCGGCGTGCCCTGGTGCTCCAGAAGCAGGTTGAAGCTGAACGCGTCGCTCGTCGTGATCGCGATCGCGCTGCCGACCCGCCACGGGCCGAGCCCCGGCTTCCCGGGGAACTCGACGGCGGCGTCGACGCCGACCTCTGAGCTGTCGAAGATCCGCGCATCGACGAGCGCCGCCGCGTCGGCGAGTCCCGCCGCCGGCGCGAGAATTGCCGCGGGCGGCGAGTCGCTGAAGATGATCTGATCGATGTTGATGTGGCCCCAGGCGCCGCTCGCCGCATCCACGATCTCGATCGTCGCCTCCTTGCCCGCCAGATCGCGCACGTCCCACTCCGCGGGCTCGAGGCGCTCGTTGTCGCGCCCCGTCCGCGTGCGGACGACGGCGCCGCCGGCGCGCAGATTGATGCACGTCGTTCCCGCATGGCTGCCGCCGCCGATGAGGAAGCCTATGAAGCGCGTCGAGATCTTGAACGGCTTCGATGTCGCGCGGCCCTGCGGCACATCGTTCGGGACGAAGGTGTTGGCGAGCCTCTTGCCGGCGAAGCCGCTCACCTGCTGCTGGCTCGGCGACGTGCCGCTGTGCGGGGCCGCGCCGAAAGCCTCGCCCTCGATCTTCCAGCCCTCGTAGGACCCGCGCTCGAAGTCCTCGAACACGGTGTGCTCGAACGCCGGCCGCACCCCCGCCCGCAGGCTCGCCAGGAGCTTGAAGAAGCTGAGCTCGGCGCCCGAGATGAGCACCGTGCCGCCGTCGCGCGCCGCCGCCGCGAACGACTGCCAGATGTGCGGCGGCTCGCCGCCCGTCAGGCCCTCGAGCCAGAGGGCGTCCGCCTTCGCCGCGGCGTCGCGTGCGAAGGGAACGAGCGTCACGCCCGCGCAGGTCGCGAGCGCGCGGTCGTTGCGGTTGAGGACGGCGAGGCTGAAGCCCTTGTCGACGCGCGGGCTCTCGGTGTTGGGGAGCGCGAGCGTCATGACGCCGCCCTCGGGTAGGGCCTGGAACGTGTTGCGGTTCCCGCCGAAGCCCGCGAACCGGCGGCCGGTGAGATTTGCGCCGCCGGCGTAGCCGATCGGATTCATGAGGCTGAAGAGAAAGGACGCATCGACGGGCTCGTTCCGCAGGTTCGTCGCCGTCAGCCGGAAGATCGCGCAGGGGAGCGACGAGTCCTTCGTGTTCGTGGGAATCATGGGATTGAAACCCTCGAGCTCGACGGCAACGGGCAGCGCCGGGTCCTTGTAGCTGATCGTCAGGAACGGATACTCGCCGGCGCACGAAACGTCGGCGACGCCGGGGAGGCCCCAGCCCTCGCCGCGCTGGAGGACGCGCAACGCGCCCTTCTCCCCGCCGACCCGAAGCGCCATGAAGGTGTCGGGGAGCGGGCGCTCGTCCGAGTTGTTGAAGACCTGCCACACGCTGAGCCTGCCGTCGCCGGCGAGCCACACGGTGCCCGTGCCGATGCCGCCGATGGGCATGGCGACGGCATCGAGCTTCTCGCCGCGGAAGACGCGCGCGTCGGGCCTCGTCTGGGCCGCGAACGCGGATGCACACACAAGCAGGACGCACGCAACGGTTTTTCGCATCGGTTCTCTCCTGTGCCGTGGGACGGTTCAGACCGGCGTACGCGGGCGGGACCCGCATGCATACCATTATGGTCGGAGGGCCGTGGGCGCTCAAGAGGGGGCGGCGCCGGTTGTGACGGTCGCGGTTCTGGTCTATCATGAGGCGCAGTGGAGGTGCCGCGATGCCTGAGTCCCTCGAGAAACCGGTCGGAGGCGGGGCGGAGTCCCCCTGGTGCCGGGAAGAGAGTGCCTCCATCCTCGCCGAGTGGATCGAGGAGTTCGAGGCCGCCGCGCGCCGCCCGCTCGCCGCGCGGATGCGGTATGCCTTCATACGCACCTACAAGCCGGTGCTGGATGATGCCCCGTTCCGCGCGTTCGACACGATGGAAGATTATCGTCGTTGGTGCGAGCAAGAGCTCCCGGACTGGCTCGGATATGGCCGCGTTTGAGTATCGCCAGGCGCAGGAGATCCGCGATGCATTCGCGCGGCACGGGTGCCGGTATCTCTTCATAGGCAAGTCCGGGGCGATCCTGCTCGGGTTTCCCGACACGACGCAGGATGCCGATCTCTTCGTCGAGAAAACCGCATCCAACAGCGCGGCGCTCGTGGCGGCGCTCGGCGAGCTCGGTTTCTCCCTCACCGAGAGCCAGGCCGATGAGATCCGGCGCGGAAAGGACTTCGTCCAGATCAAGAACGGGCCCTTCGACCTCGATCTGGTCTTCGCGCCCGACGGCATCGAGCGCTTCGAAGATGCCTGGCGGCGTCGCATCGATGTGGAGGGCTTCCCCGTGTGCCACATCGACGACATCATCGCGAGCAAGGCCGCGACGAATCGCCGCAAGGACCGCGAATCCCTCCCCCGGCTGCGGTCCTTCCGCGACTGGTGGCTCGCGCGGCAGGGCGGCGCGCGGGCGTGATCGGGCCGCGTCGCGTTCCCGCCGCGGCGGCGCGCGCGGCCTGCTACACGAGCGGCGTCTTTCCGGGCATTGCCACCGGCGCGACCGGCAGGGGGCCGAGCTCGTACTTCGCCGGGCGCAGATCCTCCTTGGACTCCTTGAGCGCCCAGTCGTACGCGACGGCGCGGCCCGTGTAGGTGCTCATGCGGCCGGCGATCGCGGTCATCGTGGCCTGCGCGAGACGCGGGCACTCGTTGACGGGCTTGCCTTCGCGGATGCTCTCCACCAGCGCGTTGTACATCTCGCCCTCGCCGCTCGACGGATTGCCCTGGTAGCGCCACGGGCGCTCTCCCTCGATATGCGCGCCGCCGCGCGTGACGTAGGCGATGCCCTTCGTGCCCTCGATCAGGTTGCACACGTCGTTGGTCACGCCGTACATCTGCGCGGCCAGGGCGATCATCGTGAGGCCGTTGCCGTAGCGGTACTCGACGGCGAAGTGGTCGTAGATGTGGCCGTACTCCGGGCCCGTGCGGCACTGCCGGCCGCCGAGGCCCGTGCACGAGACGGGCGCGGCCTTGGCGACCCAGTTGCACACGTCGATGTTATGGCAGAGCTGCTCGACGAGGTGGTCGCCGGAGAGCCACGTGAAGAACGGCCAGCAGCGGATCTGCCATTCCATGTCGCTCCAGCCGGGTTGGCGCGGCTGGAAGTGCCAGTCGACCATCTCGCAGATCCAGTGGGCCTTGAGGACGCGAATGTCGCCGATGCGGCCGTTCCAGATGAGATCGATGAGGTCGAGGTATTGCGGCGCGTAGCGCTGTTGGGTGCCGACGACGATCGAGAGACGCTTCTTGTCGGCTTCCTCCGAGGCGGCAAGCAGCGCGCGAATTCCGACCGCGTCGACCGCGCCGGGTTTCTCGAGGAACATGTGCTTGCCGGCCTTCACCGTCTCGGCGACGTGCTCCGGACGGAAGCCGGGAGGCGTCAGGTACATGACGATGTCGACCTCGCCGAGCGCGAGCGCCTTCTTGTAGCCGTCGAAGCCCAGGAACATGCGCTCCTTGGGTACGTTCACCTTGTCGGGGGCGCTCTTTCGCAGCTCGGCGAGCGACGAGTCGATCCGGTCCTGGAACATGTCGGCCATGGCGTAGAGCTCGACGCCCTTCACCGACTGCAGGAAGACGACGGCATCGCGCGTGCCGCGGTCGCCGCAGCCGACCATGGCAATGCGAAGCGTGTCCGAACCCGCGGCGCGGACGCCGGAGGCAGCGACGGCGGCGCCCGCAACCGCCGCCGAACGGGTCATGAAACCGCGGCGAGACAAACTGTCGACCGTGATCTGGAGCTGTTTCTTCATGGGGTACCTCGCGTGTGTGCAACGCCTCGATCGCGCGCCCCGCGCGCGAAGCGCATGCAACGACGCTCCGAGTGTAGCCGCGGGCGCGCGGCCGGGTCAAGCGCCTACGGCGCGCACGGAGAGAACGAGGCGCAGTCCAATCCGTCTGCGGTCGGATCGGCGCCGCAGGAGCCGAACGGCGCCGGCAGCGGTCCCGTCCCGGCGAAGAGGCGGCCCAGAACCGCAATTGCGTCGGCGATGTCGATCTTGCCCTCGTCGTTGGCATCGGCGGCGTCCAGGCAGGTCGGGGTCTTTCCCCTGGCGAACAGGTAGCCCAGCGTGAAGATGGCATCGGCGATGTCGAGCTTCCCGTCGGCGTTGCCGTCGCCGCGGAGAAACTCTCCCTCGCCGCCCGGGCTCAGGACCGCCGTGTCGGCCGCCGCATCGGCGTAGCCCGCGGCATCCGCGGTCACGAACGCGAGCCCCAGCAGGTTCTCCTGCGCGACATTGGAGAATCCCGAGAGCACGCCGTCCCAGGCTCCCTGGACCTCGCGCGTCTGGCCGGCGGGCACGAGGATCGTGTCGTTGATGGCGAACGGTCCGATCATCG
>JBFZCA010000469.1:0-6380 GCA_041308205.1 Planctomycetota bacterium
GGGCTGCTCGGGGCCGCGGCGAAGGAGTGGGCGCCCGGCGCGGCCGCCCGCGACCCGCGCGAGGCGTGGATGCTGGCCGTCCTCACGGGGAGTTTCTTCCTGACCTTCGCCGCGCGGGGCCTTGCCGCCAAGGCGGAAAGCGTCGCGACGCTCTTCCTGATGGCGGCCGGCATCTTCGCCATCGCGGCGCCGAGCCTCGAGAGCTTCTTCGCCGCGGTGCTCGTCCTCTGGGTGAGCGCCGGCGTGCTCACCCAGCTCCGCGGCATCGAGGGCAAGGCGGCGGCGTTCCGCGCGTTCGGCGCCGCGGCGGTGCTGAGCCTCGCGCTCGGTCTGGCGGCGCTGCTCATGGCGCGGCATCCCGCGCTCGAGGCCGTGTCGCAGTCGCTGCGCTGCTTCGCGTTCCTGTGCCTCCTGTGCGCGTTTCCGCTGCACTTCTGGCTCCCCGCGGCGCTTCCCGGCGCGCCGTTCCTGCTGGCGACGCTGGTGCCCGTCCTGTTCGTGCGCGTGGGCGCGGCGGGTTTTGCGCACCACGCGTCGATCGAACCCGTGGCGGGGATTCTGCGCGTGTTCGGCCTGATCGGCATCTGCTGGTGCGCCTGCGCGGCGCTGGCCGCGGGCAATCTCCGGGAGAAAATCGCCTATCTCCTCTGCGCCCAGTCGAGTCTGTGCGCCTGGGCGCTCGGGAAGGGACTGCTGCACGAGGTCGAGCTGCTCCTCCTCGTGACGGCGCCCGCGGCCGTGCTCCTCGGGATCGGCGCGAGCATTCTCTACGACCGGCTGAAGTACCTGGATTGCGCGCGCCTGCGCGGCCTCGCGGGGCATCTCCCGCGCATGCACCTCCTCCTGGTCGTCGCCACGCTCGGCGTGCTCCTCCTGCCGGGGAGCGCGAGCTTCATGGGCCTGTGGCTCGTTCTGCCGTACGCGAAGGCGGTCTGGGAGCTGTGGGTGCTCGTCGCCGCGCTGCTCGTTCTGTTCGTCGCCGGCGGCCACGCATACATGACGGTCTGCTTCGGCGAGGGCAACGACGACCTCAGGCGCGCGGGCGACCTGAACGGGCGCGAGCTCTCGGCGGTGATCCCGCTTGCGGCCTGCGTCCTGGCCGGCCTGTGGCCGGGGCTCGCGCAGGTGCTGCGGGATCTGCAGTAGGGGCGGCAGGTCGAAAGAAAGGAGCCGACGTGCTTGGACGAGGAATCCCGTGGCTCGTGTTCGCGCTCGCGGCGGCATCGTCGCTTCCGGCGGGCGAAGCAGCCCCCGCGCCGTTCGCCGGCCGGTTCGTCGATCCGCCGCCGGCTCCCGCCGGAACGTTGCGCCTCTGGTATCTGCAGCCGGCGGCGGACTGGACGGAGGCGCTGCCCGCCGGCAACGGCCGCATGGGGGCGATGGTCTGGGGCGGCGTCCCGGCCGAGCGGATTCAGTTCAACGAGCATACGGTGTGGACCGGCCGGCCGCACAGCTACGCGCACCAGGGCGCGGCCGCGTTTCTGCCCGAGATCCGCAGGCTCCTTCAGGAAGGCCGCGCGGCCGAGCGCGAGGCGCGCCGGCTCGATCCCGACCTGAAGACGCCTGCCGCCCGCGCCGCGCTGTCCGCGGCCGGCGCCGCGCAGAAGAAGGCCGAAGACCTGGCGCTCGAGAAATTCATGAGCGTTCCCCTGCACCAGAAGGCCTACCAGCCCTGCGGCGACCTGTGGCTCGATTTCCCCGCCGCGGATTCGGTTTCGGGCTACAGGCGATGGCTCGATCTCGACACGGCCGTCTGCGTTACCGAGTACCGCATCGACGGCGTCGCGTTCCGCCGCGAGGTCTTCGCATCGAACCCCGATCGCATGATCGTGACGCGCGTCTCGGCGGACACGCCCGGGCGCGTCTCGTGCCGCATCCGCCTGACGAGCCCTCACAGGGAGGCTGCGTCCCGCGTCGAGGGGGATCGCATCGTGCTGAACGGCCGGGTGGAACCGGACGGCATTCGTTTCGAGTGTGTCGCGCACGTGACGGCCGCGGGCGGCACGGTCGCGGTCGAGGGCGCCGGCCTCCGCGTGACGGGCGCCGACGCGGTCGAGATCCGGCTCGTCGCCGCGACGAACTTCAACACCTTCCGGCAACTGGACGCCGACCCTTCCGCCCGCTGCGCGAGCGCTCTTGCCGCGGCGGCTGGAAAGAGCGCCGCGCAGATCCGCGACGCCCACCTGGCGGATCACCAGGCGCTCTTCCGCCGGGTTGCGCTCGACCTGGGGCGCACGGACGCGGCCGACAAGCCCACCGACGTCCGCATCCGGGAATTCCGAAGCGGCGGAGACGCGGACCTCGCCGCGCTCGCCTTCCAGTACGGGCGCTATCTTCTCATCGCCTCGAGCCGCGCCGGCGGCCAGCCCGCCAACCTCCAGGGCATCTGGAACGACAGCCTGCGGCCGCCCTGGGACAGCAAGTACACGTGCAACATCAACACCGAGATGAACTACTGGCCCGCGCTGCCTTGCAACCTCGGTGAGTGCCAGGAGCCGCTCTTCGACGCCATCGACGACCTGGTCGTCTCGGGCCGCGAGACCGCGAAGGCCCACTACGGCGCGCGCGGGTGGGTGCTGCACCACAACTTCGACCTGTGGCGCGGCACGGCGCCGATCAACGCCTCGAACCACGGCATCTGGGTGACGGGCGGCGCGTGGCTCTGCGAGCAGCTCTGGGAGCACTACCGCTTCACGGGCGACAAGGAGTTCCTCGCGCGCCGCGCCTACGGGCCGCTGCGCGAGGCAAGCGAATTCTTCCTCGATTTCCTGGTCGAGGACGAGCGCACCGGCCGGCTGATCAGCGGCCCGTCGAACTCGCCCGAGCAGGGCGGCCTCGTCATGGGGCCGGCGATGGACCACCAGATCATCCGCAGCCTGTTGGCGAACACGGCCGCGGCCGCGCGCGCGCTGGGCCGCGACGCCGATCTCGCCGCCGCGCTCGACGCGGCGAGGGCGCGGATCGCGCCGAACCTCATCGGGCGCCACGGCCAGCTCCAGGAGTGGCTGGAGGACAAGGACGATCCGCGCAACACGCACCGGCACGTCTCGCACCTGTGGGGCGTCTATCCCGGCGCCGACATCACCTGGCGCGACGCCGAGCTCTTCAAGGCCGCGCGCCAGTCGCTTCTTTTTCGCGGCGATGCCGCCACGGGCTGGAGCATGGGCTGGAAGGTGTGCCTCTGGGCGCGCTTCCTCGACGGCGACCACGCCGGCCTCATTCTCGGCAATCTCTTGCAGCCTATCGGGGTCGTGCGGGACCAGGGCGGGATGTATCCCAATCTCTTCGATGCGCACCCGCCCTTCCAGATCGACGGCAACTTCGGCGCCTGCGCCGGGATTGCCGAGATGCTCCTCCAGAGCCACGCGGGCGAGGTGCACCTCCTGCCCGCGTTGCCGAAGGCGTGGCCCGCGGGCAGCGTCAAGGGCCTGTGCGCCCGCGGCGGCTTCACGGTCGACATCGCCTGGAAGGACGGCCGGCTCGCCGGCGCCCGCATCAATTCCCGGAATGGCGAGGCGCTTGCCGTGCGGTACGGGGAGAAAGTTGTGCACGCGAGCGTGCCCGCCGGGGGGACCATCGTCTTCGACCGCGATCTGCAGGCGGAAACGCCCGCGCCTGAGCGTCTGTGAGCCGCCGAATCCGCCACGAGAAGACGAAGAGACGGAGCCACGAAGACACAAAGACACGAAGGGACGAATCGTACCGGAAAGACCGATGCACGTTGGTTCTCCGGCCCTTGGTGCCTTGGTGTCTTGGTGGCCTTTCTTCTCACGAAAACCCTGTGGCGTGTATGCTCGTCCTCACTCGAAGCGAATGATCGTGAACGAGTGGGGCGGAAACGTGTACTCCATGCGCCCGCCCGCGGCCTGGTGCGTCCAGTCGCGCTCCTTCGGCGCCACGCGCGGATCCTCCCCGGGCGCGTTCACGTCGTCGAGCCCGCCGGCAAGCTCGATGACGCGCGCGGCCGGCGCGGCCGGTTCGAAGTCCTCGAGCACGAGCTTCGTCCGCACGGCCACATCGGCGAGATTGACGACCTGCACGGCGAGCGCGTCCCCGGCGTCGCTCGTCTTCGCCGCCGCGCTGAGCGCCCGGGCGCAGCCGCGGACCTCGACGGCCACGCCGCGCGGGAGGAACGTGCGCGCCCGCATCTGGTGAACGAAGTAGGGCGGTTGCGGCCAGACCCTCGCGGGGTCGAGGAAGAGCAGCCCCTGGTCCCAGCCGTTGTCGTTCTGGCGGTGGGGCTGGAGGCCGTTGGCCGAGCAGATGACGGGAAGGCGCGTTCCCATGCGCTCGAACATGTTGAGCGCGGCCGCGTTGCCCAGGGCGCGGCGGTGGGCGTGGTTGTTGGCGTTGAGCTCGAAGACGGCGACCTTGTGCGCCGCCCCGCCGGCCGCCTTCGCGAGGGCCTCCAGGTAGGCCGGCACCGCCTCGACCTCGCCGAGCCGGAAGGGGTCGCCCGTCCACACATGAATGTCGAACCAGATCTCCTTGCCGCGCTCCTTGGCGAACTTGAGCATGCGCTCGTGGGCGGCCAGGCTCGTTATGCCCGACGCGGCGCCCTTGAACGCATGCGGATCGACGATCGGCTGCGAGTAGACGAAGTCGCCGGCGACGGGCACGATGCGCGGGTCCTTGGACCACATCGCCTCGGCGAGCGCCTCGAACTTCGCGGCGTACGCATCGTCGACCCGTTCCTCGTTGCCGAGCTGGACGTGGACAAGCCCGTAGGGCGCCCGATGGCCGTCGGCGGCGCGGCGGCGCCCCCACTCGCTCTCGGGCGAGCCGTTGACGTACTCGACGAAATCGGCCATGTCCTCGGGCGACTCTCCCATGTTGAAGGCCGGGATGGCGAGGAACCCCGCTGCCTCGCACAGGTCGAGGAAATCGATGATGCCCCAGCCGTTCGTCGAGTACGCGTACCAGGCGCCCTTGTACGGCGGGCGGCGGTCGCGCGGCCCGATCATCTTCTTCCAGCGGTACTCGGGGCAATTGACCATGGAGCCGCCGTACCTGAGCACCGTGAGACCCTGCGCGATGAGGGCCTCGACGACGTCTCTGCGGACCGGCAGGCCCTTGAAGCGACCCCAGCGGCCCGGCTGCAGGAACGCATGCCCGATCACGACGGCGCCGGGCGACCCGAGCGTGAGCGCGAAACGCGCCTTCGTGTCGCTGCCCGCGGGCCTGAGCGTGAAATCCAAGCGCCGCCACTCGGGCGATTCCGCGCGGAGCGTGGTGTCCGCGTACCGCGCGCTGCCATCGGCGCTCTCGAGCGCGACGCGTAGGTCGGCCGGCTTCTCGGCGCGGGCCCACACGTACCCCTCGTAGCGTCTCTCCGCAACCACGCACAGCCCCCAGCGGTTCAGGCCGCGATTCTCGATGCCGAGCGCGCCCTCACCCTCCTCGAATACGATGCGCTGGCTCCGGACGCCCGCGAACGGATTCTCGGCGACGAGCGCGAGCGCGCCGCGCGGAGCGCCGCGGCGCACGGGCCGCCACATGCCGCTCACCTCGTCGTTCGTGGACGAAACCGGGTCGAAGCCGAGCTCGCGGGAGTTCGTGTCGGTCGTGACCGCCACGTTGCGGTAGCCGGCCTGTCGCGACCACGGCCTGAGGCCGATCGTGCCCGGCCCGAGAGGGTGCTCCTCGTCGCGGTAGGTCGCGATGCGCGTGTCGCCGGCGGTCACGTCCAGGAGGCCCTTCTCGATCCTGACGACGAGAGGTATCCACGCGCCGGTCGGAATCGCGCAGGGCACGTCGCGGATGTGCTCCCAGTTCTTGCGGTGCCGGCCGAGGACGACGACGTTGCGCTCGGCATCGAGCGAGATCTCGTAGCCGACGAAGTTGTCGGCGCCGCGGCCGGGGTCGCGCACGTTGACGATGAGGCCGGCGTTGCCGGCGCTCCGGTCGGCGAGGAACAGCTCGAGCCTGATCGTGCCCTCGGCGAACGGCGGCAGCTCGGCGACGAGCTTCGGGCCGCCGGCGCCCGAGGCCCACAGTTCGCCGTCCTTCGGTTCCCACGTGCCGCCGTAGGCCTTCCAGCCCTTGAGCGGCACGGGAGGCGCGGGTTCCTGGAAGCTCTCGCCGAAGAGCATCTGGCTGTAGATGCCGCCGTAGATCTCGTGGTTCACGTCCTCGATGCACGCGCCGGTCGTGTAGCGCGAGACCGTGGCGATGACCTCGCCGGCGCGGACCGTGATCACGGCGTCCGGGGCATCGGCGCCGGCGGCGGAAAGGGCGTGCAGCAAAAGAAACGCGCCGGTGAGCGCACACATGTGCATACCTCCGGGCACGACGGCCCTACTTCATCCTACGTCGGGCGGCGGGATTCGTCACGCGGCGGCCGGCCCGTCATCGCTCACGGCGCGAGCCAGATCGGCGCC